>CAZDTB010000197.1:0-8227 GCA_964508075.1 uncultured Planctomycetales bacterium | reverse complement strand
GGCACGGTCAAAATGACCGGCTTCCAGCTCTCAACCTCGCCGGCCGATGGCTACGTCCTCACCAGCGACGCCGCCGGCGCGGGCAGTTGGCAGCTCTCGGGCGGGGGTGACTCGCTTTGGATGATCAGCGGCGATGACATTTACTACGACGGCGGCAAGGTCGGCATCGGAACCGCCACGCCGGATTTGGGGATGTTAGATGTCGCCGGCGTGGCAGGTATGGACATTCTCAGCACCGGAGCCGGCTGGATCGGCACCCGGGGCTCGAATGGTAATCTGAATGCACATCTGACCCACCTCGACAACTATCCCAACAACGGTTATGTCTCGGCAAAGAACTCTGCCGGTATCACTCGGGCGGGAATGTACATCAACTCCGGCGGCCTGGGCCAGATCTATGCTGACGTGAAGAACTTCCGCGTGCCGAACCCCAACCAACGCGGAACGGACATCTGGTATGCGTGTGTCGAAGGTCCGGAGGCGGCGGCGTATATCCGCGGAACCGCTCATCTGGTCGACGGCCGCGCGACCGTCACTTTTCCCGACCACTTCACGGCCGTCGCCACCTCGCAAGGAATGACCGTTCAGATCACGCCGCATTCCGCCGAGTCCAAAGGTCTGGCGGTGGTCGAGCGGAGTATTGAGGGCTTCGTCGTTCGCGAGCTCTCCAGCGGCGCCGGCACGTACGATTTCGACTACACCGTGATGGCGGTCCGCCAGGGACACGAGGACTATCGCGTGATTCGACCCGATACGGAAGGGTTGCCGGCCGGAGAGATCGAAGCCGGCAAACCCGGCGATTCCGACGGGATCGCTGATACGGAGGTGCGCTAATGAGATCCTTGCGTACTAACAGCCCAGCGGATCCACTCAAACGCACGGTATTGTCTCTCGCTGTGATGTTGGCGCTGGCGCCGGCCGTCCTCGCCCAGGATTTCGACATCGACTGGTACACCATCGACGGCGGCGGCGAGATGTTCACCACCGGCGGCGACTTCGAGCTGTCCGGCACGATTGGTCAGCCCGATGCGTCGACGACCATCATGAGCGGCGGCGACTTCGAGCTCGCCGGTGGCTTCTGGGCGGGGGCCGCTGAAGACGAGTTCTGTTACGGCGATCTCGATGGCGACAACGACATCGACCTCGCGGACCTCGCCCAGTTGCTCAGCAACTACGGCACGCCCAGCGGCGCCGTCTACGAAGACGGCGATCTCGACGCCGACGGTGACGTGGACCTGGCCGACCTGGCCGGGCTGCTGGCCGTTTACGGCACGACCTGTCCGTAGCCGTCTCGCAGCACAAGCGCTTCGCGGACGGGGCCAGCCGAGTGTTGGCTGGCCCTTGGCGTTACGCCAACCCGGCGTACGGTTCCGGTTTCATGCTGCCCGGGCGGGAGAGAGAGTGAACGGACAGCGGGAGCCCTCCGAGCGACTCGCGACAAAGGCTCCCGGTCTTGTCCGGTGGCGCCAGTATTCGCGCGCGGCACCAGGTCCACGACTTGCTTGCTGGTGACGACACGTACAGAGCCAACCAGAACATCTCAACGAGGTGGCTTGGAACGGCAATCACGTGACGCTCCAACTGGCCGAGGTGGCCGTGGCGCGGGAGTTGTTCACAGCGATTCTGGACCGCATCCAGCGGTTCGGTGTGCTACCGCCGTTGGTGCAACGCGGCTGAGCACCGCGACCGGCGATGCCTGGAACTACAGCGGCTACTTCAACACGGCTGTAACCTACAGGATGGGCGTTTATGCTCGCGCTAATGGCAGCTACGGCGTTGGCAGCTTCGCACGCCACTTGGCGGCCTGGTCGGGCCGGTCTGAGGCTTCGTAGAGCTGGACGACACGTCTGACGTTTTCCTCCAGGGCCATCCGCTGGGCGGGGGTTGCGTCTTCGGGACAGTCCTTGAGGATCTCGTGACTGCGCAACAGCAGAGCTTCGGCCTCATCGTATCGGCCGGCCAGAGTCAGGCAGGCGCCGAGTATGCTCTCTGTCGCGGCGAATGTTCGATCGCCAGAGGGGAGTGTCTTCTGTCGGATCGCCAGAGACTCGCGCAACAGAGCCTCGGCTTCCGCGAGCTGCCGCTGATCGAGCAGCACGAGCGCCAGTCTCTCCAAGCGTGTCGCGATCACGGGGTGGTCCTCAGGCAGAGTGGCCCGGACGATCGCGAGCGCTTCGCGGTAAAGCGCCTCGGCTTCGGCATACTCGCCTTTGTCCCGAAGCACGGTCCCCAGGTTCGAAAGGCTGCGGGCCACGGCTGGATGTTCGGCCGGAAGTGCCTTTCGGCGCATAGCCAGGGCCTCGCGAAACAGCGTCTCGGCCCCGTCGTGATCGCCGCGCAGCTGCGACAGGCCCGCCAAGCTGTTGAGAACGCTGGCTATGTCCGGGTGCCCGACGGGGAGTGTCTGGCGAAGCATGTCCAGGGCCTCACGGTAGAGCGCTTCGGCTTCGTCGTACTCGCCACGGTAGTGCAGGAGGAGTGCCAGGTTGTGCACGCTGTTGGCCACTTCAGGATGCTGGTTGCCCAAGAGTCTGCGGCGTATGGCCAGGGCCTCGCGGTAGAGCGGCTCGGCCCCAGCATAATCCCCTTTGATTCTGAGCAGCACGGCGAGGTTGTTCAGGCTGACGGCCACGTGTTCGTGTTCGTCGCCCAGGAGCTGCCGGCGCATCGCCAGCGTCTCGCGCAGGAGCGCCTCGGCTTCTTCGTAGGCTCCCCGGGCCTGTAGCACCAGCGCGAGATTGTTGAGAATCGTGGCGATCTGTTCGTGCGGGGCGTCCCAGCAGCGTCGGGCGGCTTCCAGCGCGATACGCAAGTGCTGCTCGGCCTCGGCGTTCTCGCCGATTTGGAGGAGCAGTTCCGCAAGTGAGTTTCGATATATGATCACGTCCGGATGCTCGTCTTCGTGCAATTGTTGCTGAATGTCCAGCGCCGTTCGCAATTGCGGCTCCGCCTCAGCGTAAAGTCCCAGCGCCTGATAGGTCTTGCCGACCGTTTGCCGCACCGTGGCCTCGACCTCCGGCTGGTTGGTGAGTTGATCGTGCAATCCGGCGACGAAGTCGTCCAGGAGCTGGCGGACCGTGTAATCGGGCCCTTTTTCTTCGTAAGGACTGGCCGAGCTGAGCATGTCCTGTAGCAGCCCGATGACCGCCCTGGCCTTGGCGGTCTCGTCTTTTGCCCGGGCTTCGTTCGTTTCCGCCAAACGGCGCTGCTGTTCCTCGGCCTCCCGCGCCAGCGTCTGGCCGCGGTACATGATGCCCAGAGCGATGGTTGCGGCGGTTGTGAGCACGACGAACACCGCCGCGATTCCCACGGCCGCTCGGTAGCGGGCCAGCGTCTTGCGCAGCAGGTACCATCCGCTGTCGCTCTTGGCCTCGATCGGTTCGCCGGCCAGGAAGCGGCGAACATCGGCGGCCAGTGCGAGGACAGACTGGTAGCGGTGGGTTTTGTCTTTCTCCAGCGCCTTTGCCACGATCGTTTCGATCTCGCCACGCAGATTCCGGTTGATTGAGCCAAGACGAGGCGGCTGCTGGTCGTGGATCACGCGCGCCGCTTCCGGAAGCGACTTGCTGTCCACATCGTACGGGGGTCGTCCGGAAAGCAGCTCGTAGAGGATTACGCCCAAGGCGTATACGTCGGAGCGCGTGTCGATCTCGGCGGGGTCGCCGACGACCTGCTCGGGGCTCATGTACGGCAGCGTGCCGATCAGTTGGCCCGCGTGGGTTTCCCAGGTTGCCGTCCGAGCGGACGCGTCGACCGCCCGGGCGATGCCGAAGTCCAGGATCTTTGGCTGGCCGGACGCATCGATTAGGATGTTCCTGGGCTTGAGGTCGCGGTGGATCACGCCTTTCTGATGCGCGTGCTGGACCGCGTCGCAGATTCTGGCAACGATTTGCAGCCGCTCGCGGATGCTCAGCTTGCGATCCGACGCGTGAGCGTTCAGCGACTTGCCGCGTACAAACTCCATGGCAAAGAAGGGTTGGCGGGTGGTGGGTCCTCGTTCGCCGCCGATCTCGGCCGTTCCGGCTTCGTAGATGCAGGCGATGCCGGGATGCTGAAGGCGGCCGAGCATTGCTGCCTCGTACTGGAAGCGCCGCAGGACGTGCCTTGACGCCAGCCCCGGCCGAATGACCTTCAGGGCCACCGTGCGCGCCGGGTTTTCCTGTCGCGCTTCGTAGACCACACCCATCCCC
Source organism: uncultured Planctomycetales bacterium (assembly GCA_964508075.1). GTDB lineage: Bacteria > Planctomycetota > Phycisphaerae > UBA1845 > Fen-1342 > JALSRY01. The sequence goes on along the minus strand of CAZDTB010000197.1, from coordinate 4,037 downwards.
CCCTCGCCGACGACGCGGACAATCTCGTAATGCCCGATTCGCCGCGGTAGCCAGTTGACATCTTCCGCGGGCGAATCCGCGTCCGAAATGTAGGCCGGGTTTGCCAGGAATTCCCCCATGCCACCGTCGTCGTTGGCTAGAAGCTCTTCGACGAAGGCCCGCAGCTGCTCATCGCCATGGCAATCTTCAGCAAGGATCGGGGCGCGCTGATCGGCGGGCAGGTCGACGAGCTTCTCAAAGATTGCCCTGGCCCTTTGCAGTCGTTTTCCCGTCATGATGTTCGGTCCATCATGAGCCCGCTTGCGAGCCGCCCAACTGCGTGTAGAGCAGTGTACGCGCGAAACGCCAGTCCCGCTCAACCGTCGGCACGGAGACCCCCAGCGCCGCAGCCGTCTCCTTGGTGGTGAGCCCCGCGAAGAAACGCAGCTTGGCAACTTCCACCAGGCGGGGCTCTTCCCGCTCCAGCTTCCGAAGCGCCTCATCCAAAGCCAGGATGTCTTCCAGCGGTGGCTCGAGCGGCACGGCCGCGAGGTCCGCACCGTCAAGGTCGATCCGTTTGCGACCGCCACCGCGCTTCTGACGCTTCTTGCGGCGAGCCTGTTCCACCAGGATGTCGCGCATCGCTTGAGCAGCAGCCGCGAAGAAATGCGCGCGACTTTTGCTCATTTCCGGGTCGTCTTTCCCGATCAAGCGCAGATAGGCTTCATGGACCAGGGCCGTCGGCTGGAGTGTGTTTCCCGGCGGGGTCTTGGCCATCCGCGCCCGTGCCAACCCGCGCAGCTCCGAATAGACCAAGCGTAGCAGCTCGGCGGCCGCCTGATCATCCCCGGCCGCGGCCGCGCCCAAGACGCGGGTGATGTCTCCTTCCCGTGGGGGCCCCATCTGAAAAACCTCACGCAATCTGATGGCTCGCGTTGCCCTACGACGGAGTTACCTCTGGTGGGTGAAGTGGTCTCAGGGAAACTGGCCCGGGACCCGAACCCGCCGACTGTCATTGTACCAGTTTGGAGAACCAGTTTGTCGCGCCCGATCGTGCGGATTTGCCCGACGAGCTGTCGGCTTCGGCGGTCAGAACAGCGACGACCGCTAAAAAGAAGGAGAACGGCATGCAAATGAGAATGTACTTGGCTTTGGCCCTGGCGACGACCGTGCTTATCGGTCAAAGCAGCGTGTACGGGCAGGCGCCCCTGGGCAGCGAATTCACCTACCAGGGGCAGCTCAAGGACGGCGGCAGCCCCGCCAACGGCGACTACGATTTCGAATTCCGCCTGTACGATGCCGATACCGGCGGCACGCAAATCGGCAGCGCCTTCCCTGTGGATGACTGGCCGGTCATCGACGGCTTGTTCACGGTGGAGGTCGACTTCGGTGCCGGCGCGTTCACGACCGACGCGCGCTGGATCGAAATCGACGTGCGCGTCGACGCCGTCGGCATTCCGTACACGACGCTCTCGCCGCGCCAACCGGTGAACGCGGCGCCCGTCGCGCTGTACGCGCTCGACGGCCCGGGCAGCAGCGGATTCTGGGCGTCCGACGGCGCCGACATCCACAACACGAATGGCGGCAACGTCGGCATCGGCACAAGCGAGCCGATCTTCAAACTCGACGTCCGGGAGACCGACCCCGCCATCGCCGCGGCCGTGAGTGGACACCACACTAGCGGCTACGGCGTCAAGGGTGCCAGCGATGAAGGCATCGGCGTCGTCGGATTCGGTTCCCAACAAGGCGTCTACGGCTGGGGCTTGGGCGAGGGTGCTGTTGGTGTGTTTGGCATCGGCCTCGGCGAGGGCAGTTACGCCGGGTACTTCAATGGCAGAGGCTGCTTCATGAGCAACCTCGGCGTCAAGGTACAAGACCCGCAGGCCTCGCTGGACGTGCTCAACTACGACGGACTGCCGGCCGTGAAGGGCGTCTCTTCGGGGACCGGCGTGTACGGCTTGCACAACGAGAGCAGCGGAACGCTCCCAGGCGTCTGGGGCGCGACCGATTCAGCTTCGTCCAGCGCCACGGGTGTCCGGGGCATCGTCAACAGCACCACCCCAGGCGGATCATCCGCCGGCGTGCGCGGCCACAACAACGGCACCGGGGCAGCCGGCATCGGCGTCTACGGCAGTCAGGACGGCAGCGGCTGGGGGGTCTATGGCTACACGCCCAGCGGACGCGGCGTCTACGGCCTCTCCGCCGGCGGCGTGGGCGTCTACGGCCACAACAGTGACAGTTGGAACGGCCAGGGCGTGAAAGGAACCCACGCTGGGTACGGTATCGGCGTCTACGGGGAATCCTCCGGCGGCACGGGAGTCTACGCCAAGTCCACGAGCGGGTTCGCGCTGTACGCCGAAGGCAACGGAACGACTGCCGCCGCACGGTTTGTGGGGAACGTCGAGATCGTGAGTCCGTCGACCGAACAGATCCTGATCGAGTTCGGCGAAGGACTGGATTACGCCGAGGGCTTCGATGTTTCCGACGAGAGCCAGATCGCGCCGGGCACGGCGCTCGTCATTGACGCCGAGAATGCCGGCCAGCTCGCCATCAGCACGGCACCCTACGATCGCAAGGTGGCGGGCATTGTGGCCGGCGCCAATGGTCTGGGCTCGGCGGTGCGTCTCGGCGCGGGCCAGTACGACTTCGACGTTGCCCTGGCCGGCCGCGTGTACTGCAACGTGGACGCCTCGTACGGTGCGATCCAGCCCGGCGACCTGCTGACGACGTCGCCCACGCCCGGCCACGCGATGAAGGTGACCGACCGCGAGCGGGCCCAGGGCGCCATTCTCGGCAAGGCCATGCAGCCGCTGAAGCAAGGCGAGAAGGGGCAGATCCTGGTCCTGGTTACGCTGCAATAGGGAGAGGAGGTGGTCATCATGAAATCAACGACAAACACTATATTCGCCGTTTCGGCCGTGCTGGCCTGCTCGCTCTGCGTACGGGCGGAGCTGACCAGCGAGCAGGAGGCGCTCACGATCGCGCGGAACTATGTCAGCTTCATCCTCACCAACGAAGGCAACTGGGGCGGGTCGGAGAGCGCGGAGGTCGTTTCGATTCAGGAATTCGTGCGCGGCGACCGCACACTCGGGTACTTCTGTCGGGTCCGGCCGCAGGGGTTCCTGGTTCTTTCCCTGCACAAGGAACTCGCTCCGGTAAGGGCCTACTCCGGCCGGTGCAACCTGGACCCTGAAGCTGAGGAGGGTCTGACGGACCTGATCAAAGACAAGATGGAGGGTATCCTCGACGGTGTCGAAGAGCAGCTTGGCCGGCCGCTCGAGCCCGACGACCGGATCGGCGGTTTGCTGGAGATCGACTATCGCGCCGTCTCGGATGTTCTGGCGTCCGCAGCCTTCGATCCGGAAGAGTACCGAGAGCCGCAGCGTGCCCGTACAGGTGGCGGGATGGATTACCAGGAGGGCGAGATCATGCTCACCTGCAACTGGCATCAGCAGCCACCGTACAACGACCAGTGTCCCGGCATGGGCTGCGACTGGTCGCAGTACGACCACTTCAACTACTGTGCCCGCGCGGGCTGTGTCGCCATTGTGGGGGCTCAAGTCATGTACCACTGGCACTGGCCGCTCTCTGGCGCGGACTCGGAACCGTATACCGACGCCTATGACTGGCCCAACATGTGTAATGAGTACATTTACGATGGAGCCGGTTGGTTCTACAACGAGAATGAGGAGTCCGTCACGTGGGATCAGATCAACGCCGTAGCTGAGCTCTGTAGCGAGGTTGGCCTGGCAACGGATATGGACTACGGCTGCGACTTATCGGGGACACCCACGGCCTACCTGGAGGACGCCTTCGAGGATTACTTCCGCTACGACGAAAACGGCTGCGTTATCTACCGGTCGGACTTCGAAAACCCGGTCGACTGGTTCAACACACTGAAGAACCAGTTCAACGTCAACCGTCCTGTGCCCTATCGCGTTGACGAGCACGCTATCGTCGGCGACGGTTGGAAGGAGGAGTGGATCGGCGATGACTACTACTGGTACCACATGAACTACGGCTGGCCGAACGATAGCTACGACACCTGGTGGGCGCTG
>CAZDTB010000196.1:0-8307 GCA_964508075.1 uncultured Planctomycetales bacterium | reverse complement strand
CCGAGCAAGGCGGCCAGGTGTGGTCCGGGTGGTAAGCGCCGAAGCCGTGCCCCGACACCCCGTCAACGGTCACGTCTCGCACCGTGACGTTGTCAATCTCCCCGTTGATCACCTCGATCCCGGCGTTCCCGTTCAGATCGCTGGCGTTGCTGTTCTGCAGGGTCACATTCCGAAGAATCGCTCCGTCGGAGCCGGTCTCGAACGTTACGGCGGCGCGAACCATGTCGTCGCCGGCGTACGGACCCTCGAACTGGGCCCCATTCGGGTCGATGACAACCGTCCCGCCTCCCACCACCGTCACGGATTCCGTGAAGCGCACCTGCTCGTTGTACGTTCCCGCCGCAACGTTGATCTGATCGCCGGCCGCCGCGTCGTCGATCGCGTCCTGGATGCTGCAGTAGACGACGGCGTACGGATCGGGCTGTCCCGAACCGGAAACACACCCCGCGTCATTGACGTCAACGGTGATCGTCCCCGCGAAAGTCGCGCATACGCACAACCCCAGCGTGGCAAGTGTGCCAAGAGTCGTTCTCATCCTGTCCCTCTCCTAAACATCGAACCATCCTCGCAAGCATGCAGCCTGCCCGGGCAATCCGCACCACCCCGCAGCACACGCCGGTTCAGAAGATCGCGACTAGTCCCTCACGAATTGCGCGGCGCGCGCCACGATGCCCGGATATGGGTACATTCTATCCGTTTTGCGCGCTGATTTGTTGGGTTTTTCCCGGCCAGCACGACGACTTTTCGAGCGCTGATTCCTGGGAGTGCCCTGCCGGCTGCCCGCTCAGATCACCGGGCCAAACCAGTGCCGGCGTCCTCGTACGAGTGCGAAAGTCGAGCCCGGCAGCACCGTAAGGTGCCTGGAGTACGTCGGTTGTGTCGCGGAAGGATCAATCCAGGCCTGATAACGCTTCCCCCGCTCCGCTTGTGTTTTGTCACGCCTTGTCCTGCACGCCCTTCTCCACTGCTGCAAGCGCTTTCTGCTCAGCTTGCTCGAGCGCCACCAGCCGTGCCTCCGTCGCCGTGCGAAACTCGCTCAGCAGGCGGCGCTGCACGTCGGCGGTCGGCGTGGCGTCGAGATGACGCCGCGTCAGTTCGCGCAGCAGTGACCGGTCGGCAGCCGGCACACGCTCGATATCCTCGCAGAGGTTCGCGATCCGCTCGAGCAGCATCGGCGAGCAATCCTCCGTAAGCTCGGCCGACAGCCGGTCGACCTCGCCGATCCGACCTGCCTCCCAGCGTTGCCGAACAAAGCGCAGCCATGTTCTGAACGGGGAGCTCGCCGGCGGCGAGAGCGACTCCCAGCGGACGACGTCGATTTCATGGTCGCGCACGATACGTTCGATCTCACTCGGGCTGGCGTCAGCCAGGATGAACTCATACCGTCGCGCAGGCGAAAACTTCAAACCGTACGAGACCGACAGCCATTGCCGTCTCGCCGCCGGCGTCGCACCCAGCACCACCCGCAAGATCGCACGCGGCGCCGGCGCCCCGACCACGAGCGTCCGCCGCTGTGCCAGCATCGCTGACAAGAGGTGCGTGACGTGTTCCAGATCATCCTTGGGTGGCAGTATCCCGACCTGATCCGATTGTGCGGCCCAGCGATCATTCTCGGCAGGCAGCGAAATCGGCTCCATCCGCGCTGGTGATGTCTCTGGCAGCTTGCCACCGGTCTCGCGCAGCGCAACGGCTTCAACTCTAAACGGGTCGCACCGGAATCGGCGAAAGACCTCCGGCTCCATCACGAGCACCCACGTGAGCACGCGGCACCCACCGCGCCCAGTGTGCTCGGCTCCTCCGTTTCTTGAAAGGAAGATACACCGCCGCCCGCTGCTCAACGCGAAGCTGGCCAGCCCCGTTGCGCTGGCCGAGGAATCGCACAGGCTCCCATGCGACGGGGCGCACGGCACGATCTCACGCTTCTCATCCGGCGAGATCCCCCGGCTGGCCGCGACGATTCGGTATCCCTCACCCATCGGCGAGCGAATCGACGTGAAGACCGCCTGCTCGGCGTGCATCACCCTTGCACGAGCCGACGCCGTCACAGCTGCGCCACCATCCATTCGAACGGCTCCAGGATACCGCGCAGGGCAGTGTGCAGCGGGATCGGCGTGACCACGTCGTTATCTCCCGCGGTGGCGTAGGCCAGAGAGCCGACCACGCTGCTGGCGAAGAATTCGACCTTGGAGAACCGACTCTCGCACACGTTCCACAGCCGGTTTAGATTCGCCTCGGCAAACCGTCGCGGGCTGTCGAAGCACTCGGGACAGTAGTCCGACTTGGTCAGCACGATCGCCACCGGCATGCCGATCCGCTTGCCGCGCTTGCATGCGAACATCGTGTCGATGTAGCTCATCATCTTCAGTGCGAAGAAGTCCGGCTGGGCCGAGCCGTTAGCCGCCAGCGCCGCATCCACCAGCAACAACAGCCCCGACGATTTCTGCAGCAGGTTCTGAATGATGCGAAACGTGGATGGCGACGCCACTTCCGCCGCGATCGCCTCGCCCGCCACGTCCGGCATTACCAGGTCGACCCACTTCGGGCTGCTCGCGCGCTTGCAGACCTGATAATACGTCCAGTTCCACTCGTCGGTTTCCATCGGGGTCTTCGGCGGAAACATGCGATAGGCCATGTGGCTGATCACGATTTGTTGCAGATCCACCGAGTAGGCCCCGCGCGGGACGGCCTCAAAATCGTTTGCCCGTTGCGAGAGCATGTCGAGCAGGAAGCCCAGGTAAACCGTCTTCCCGACGTTGCTGTCGCCGAGGATGCTCACCATCCGCGGCTCGCGCTCCTGCGCGCGGGCCTCGTGCACGAGTGCCATCGGCGCGGAGCACTGTTTGCAGAGGATCGCGTCGGGCGCGTTGGTCGATTCGCAGATCAGGCATGGCGCGTATTTGGGGCTGGCATCCATGGTCTTCGACACGTCTTCTCCTCACGTTCTCCGCCGTTTTGTCAAACCGCTCAGTCTCGCGGCAGGTCCATGGCGCAGCGGAATCCCACGTTGTGAGCGCGCGCCACGCAGCCGAGTCCCGAGCGGAACGCGCTGACCGCCTGCCAGGGAAAGTACGTATCGTACGCTCCGCCCCGGATGACCTTCAGCAGCGTCTCGCCCACCACTTGGCGTCCATCGCGGTCGACGGCCTCGAAGTCGGCCGCGGTCCACTCCCAGACGTTACCGATCAGTTGCCGGACCCCGTTTGGCGCCGCTCCGTCCGGGCAGGCGTTCACCGGGAGCGTACCCCCGTGTCCCGACGCCCAGATGTTGCAGCAACTCAGATTCAGGGCATCGCCCCAGGGATAGCGGCGGTGAACGTGGGCGCTGCTGCGAATCCGCCAGCCGGCCGCCATCTGCCACTCGACTTCGGTCGGCAGGCGGTAGCCGGCCCACTCGGCGTAGGCCGCCGCCTCGTAGAACGAGATCCCCACGACCGGATGGCTGGCCAGGTCGCGGTGCTGCCGCCCACCCTGCCAGAAACGCGGTCCCGACTCTCCGGTCCCGTCCTTGAAGTCGATCAGATGCGGCCAGATCTCCTCGGGCCACAGTTCCAAATCCTCGTATGCGCCGGCATCGACGAAGAGCTGGTATTCCGCGTTCGTCACGGCGTGCCGGGCGAGCAGGAACGGCTCGGTTTCGCTGTCTTTCTCCGGGCTTCCCGGCTGGTCGAAGATCGACATCGCGATCGAGACAAATCCCTCCGGAACCAGCGCGAAGCACTCATCAAGCGCCTGCGATGCCGCGTCGTACGTTTTCTTGAAACCGGGATGATCGGCCCATTGCCGGCGACCCTGTAGGATTCGGCCGAACCGGCGGGTTTGCAGGGCCTGCCGCAGCGGATCGCCAGTCAGCTTGACCTTCTCGGCAGGTACGTAGGGGCGGTCGGCAGTGATCGCCTGTGAGCTGGCCGACTCCTTGTTTCGCGAAAACAGTCCTAACGCCATCGTGCTGCCCTCTTTCAGTTTTCAGTTTTCGGTTTTCAGCGGGGCGCCGCCGTGCCACCCGCCGGCAACTGAAAACTGATAACTGACAACTGACAACCCCATCCCATTCATCCCGCTCCGACCGCCTTGCGCTTGGCATCGCGGCACAGCTTCTGGAAGCGGCCCAGCGACTCGCGAGCCTTGTCATCCGCCGGCTTCGGCAATTGGCCGTCCGCCTTGCCATCCTTGTCCGTCTCGTAATGCGGCAGCAAGTCGGCCTGCTGCTGGGAGAGTCGCTCCAGCTCACCTTCCAACTGTTTCTGAAGCGCCGCCAGGCTCGCCTGGGCCGATTCCAGCTCGCGCATCTTGATTTCGCAATCCTGCTGCGCGACGCTCAAGCGCGACTGCTGCTCATCCAGCTCAACACGCCGCTCGTCCAAGCTGGATGAGAGTTGCTCGAGCTCGGCCCCGCGCGCCTCGACCTGCTCCACCTTGCTCCGCAGCTCTTCCACCTCCTGCGCCAGCGCCGATTCGCGGGCCGCAAGCGCCCCTTGTCGCTCTTCGAGCTCGGCATGCCGCCCGTCCAACTGTGCCGAGGCCTCGTTTATCTCACGCTCGCCCGCGGCAAGCTTCGCGCGCTGCTCGTCCAACACCGCGGATTGCTTCTCCAACTCGAGCGACGCCGCAGCGACTCGGCTCTCGCGCTCCGCGACGGCCGCGTCGCGCTCGGCCAGCTCCTTCTCCCGCAGATCGACCAGCCCGGCCCGCTCGGCCGACTCCGCCTGCTGCCGTTGCAGCTCCCGCGTCTGCTCTTCATAGAGCCTGGTCGCCTCGACGAGCTGCGCTTCCCGCTCAGCCTGCCGCGCCTCCCGGGTGCTCAGATCCGTTTCACGATTCTCGTACGCCTCGCACAACTCCTGCTCGCGCTGCCCGAACTGCTCCTGCTCCTGCTGCAGCCGCCCGTGGTACTCCCCCAACGCGTCACGACACTCCGCCAGCGCCGTCGCCCGGGCCGCCAACAGCTCGCGCAGCGACTGCATCCTCGAGATGACCTCCCGGCCCAACTGCTCGAGCTGGTCCACGTCCACCTGTGGGGCCTTGCCCGACGTTTCCGACCTACGTCGGGGCTCACTTGCCTTGCTGCTCATGCGCTCGTCTCCACCACTGTGTACGCGGTTGCGCCTGATCATCCGCCATCTTCCGCTCCGCGCGGATCTCCTCGAGCAGCTCCCGCACACTCCGCTGGTTGTTGCTCAGCCGGCGTTTCACCCGGATCGCACTCGCCGTTTCCTCGTCCAGTTCCGCCAGCAGCGCTTCGTCATCCTCCCCCAACCCCGACTCTGAAGGATCCGCTGCAATCTGCCCTGCGCCAGCGCCAGTCCCGTTGTCCTTTCCACTTTGCCCTTTGCAGCTTCCACTTTCCTCTCCCCCACCGACCCGCACCGGCGTGTCGAACATCCCGCTGCCCCGGCGAGTCCGGGCACCGGCCCCCGGCTGGCCGACAACATCCGATTCGCTCGGCGCGCCCGCCTCCGCTCCCAAGGGCGCCGGTGCCACCGGCACACCCGCCCCCGTCGTCGCCGCCTCCGAGGCCGCCGCGCCGCCCGGGACAGTCTGCGCTGCGTCAGCGCCAGGCGGCGCCAGACCGGTAACAACCGCCGCCTGACCCGCCCGCAGTGCGGACAGCCACTCGGTGAGCTTTGCGTCGAGTTCCGAGAGCGCACCGGCGATGGTCTCGTCGCCCTCGCGCAGCGCCCCCAACTGTTTTTCCACGGTGTCTGCGCCCATCTCGCTAGCGCCTAGATCGGGCCGCCCGGGCACGAACGTGCGTAATCTCCGAAACCGGATCACAACCTGCACGTGTCCGACAACGCCATCTAAAGGGAATATACGATTCGCCTCGACAACAGGCCCGCCAACCGCCCCGCCCCCGGAGCGCCCCATAACAGTTGCTTCGCGCGCGTTATCAGCCGCTGACCCACCCGCCGGCTCCCCCGTCCATGTTCTTCCGCCCGACAGAATTGAGAGTCAGCTCCCCCGCAGTGCCCCGCTCATTGCAAACTCAACCGGATTTCACACCGCCCGGACTCCGGCAGCGGCCGGGCTGCAAACCCGAGCTTCCGGGCCAACTCCAGCATCGCCCGGTTGTCCGTCAGCACTCGGCCAACGATCTCACCTGTCCCGCGGCTCCTGCAGTAGCCGATCATCTTGTTCATCAGCGCGGTTCCCAACCCCGTCCGTTTCAGGTCCGAGCGCACCATCAGCGCGAAATCCGCCTTGCTGTTGTCCGGGCTGGTCACCGTCCGCACCACCGCCAACGTCTCCGGCTGGCCCTGCTCATTCGGGGCCGTCGCGATGAACGCCATCTCGCGGTCGTAGTCGATCTGCACCAAGCGGGCCATCTCGGACGGCGGAATGTCCCGCATCACGCCGATCTGTCGGAAGCGAAAATCCTCCGGCGTGATTTTCTGGACGAATGCCTCATGTGCCGGCTGGTCCTCGGGCCGAATCGGTCGCACGAAGACCGCGCGGCCTGACGGCAGCTCGATGCTCTCCTCGAGCTCGCGCGGATACGGTCGAATCGCCAAACGTTCCGACCCGGCGGCAGTGGCCGGGGCAACGCGTACGCGCGCATCCAGCGCCAGCACACCCTGGTCGTCCGCAAAGAGCGGGTTAATGTCCAGCTCGACGATCTCGGGCCGATCGACGATCAGTTGCGACACCTGTAGCAGCACCAGACAGATCGCGTTGAAGTCCACCGCGGGCCGATCGCGGTAGCCCTTCAGTAGATCGAAGACGCGCGTGCGCGCGATGAGGTGGCGGGCCAGGCTCATGTTCAGCGGCGGCAGCGCGACGGCGCGATCCGCGATCACCTCGACCGCGGTCCCCCCGCGTCCAAACAGGATCACCGGTCCGAAGATCAGATCGGTAGTCATCCCGATGATCAGCTCGTGCGCTTTCGGCCGACGCGCCATTTTCTGCACGGTGAATCCGGTGAGCGACGCGTCGGGGCAGTCCCTGGCGATTCGTGCGCTCATGGTTTCCGCCACGGAGCGAACGTCCTCCGCCGTATTGAGCCCCAAGGCTACGCCGCCCACATCAGACTTGTGCGTGATGTCGGGCGAGAGAATCTTGAGTGCGACGGGCAGGCCGATCGCCTGGGCGACGGCGGCGGCCTCGTCGGGATCCTTGGCGACGCGCGTCTCGACGACCGGGATGCCGTAGGCCGCCAGCACCTGCTTGGCTTCGGGCTCGGTGAGCAGCTCCCGGCGCTCGCGCAGAGCCTCTTGGATCACCGACCGGGCCACGTCGGCCGCGGGCGTGAAGTCGGTCGGGGCGGACGGCGGGACCTGTGTGAGTATCTCCTGGTTGTGTCGGTAGCGAACCATGTGCAGGAAAGCGCGGACCGCGTCCTCAGGCGTGTCATAGGTCGGGATGTCGGCCTCGGCGAAGATGCGTCGCGCCCGACCGGCCGCCTCGCCCCCGAGCCAGCTCGTCAGGATCGGCAGCTCGGCCCGCCGCACGATGTCCACGACGGCGCGGGCAGCGGCCTCTGGCGGAGCGAGCGCACTGGGTGCATTCATCACCAGGATCGCGTCGACCCCGGGATCATCCACCAGCACCCGCAACGTCTTGGCGTACGTCCGCGCGTCGGCGTCACCGATCATGTCTACCGGGTTTCCGCGCGACCAGGTGCCCGGGAGCAACTCCTCGAGCTTGCGCATTGTCTCCGGCGTGAATTCCGCCAGCTGCCCGCCGCCCTCGATCAGCGCGTCGGTGGCGATCACGCCCGGTCCGCCGCCGTTGGTCACGATGGCGACCCGTTCCCCCCTGAGGGGCTGCGAGCGGGCCAGGGTTTCGACGGCGTTGAAGAGTTCGTCGAGGTCGTGAACGCGCAGGATGCCGGCCCGGCGGAGAGCGGCATCGTAAACGTTGTCCGAGCCGGCCAATGCGCCGGTGTGTGACGCCGCGGCCCGTGCACCGGCCGGGTTGCGCCCCGACTTGATGATCAGGACCGGTTTGTTACGCGCCGCCGCCCGAGCAGCCGACATGAACTTGCGCGCCTCGTCCGCTCCGATCGACTCCATGTACAGCAGGATCGCGGTGGTTTCCGCGGCGCTGCCGAGGTAGTCGAGCACGTCGCCGAAGTCCACGTCAGCGCTGTTGCCCAGCGAGATGAAGTGCGAGAAGCCGATGCCCTTCGCCTTGGCCCAGTCGAGCGTGGCCGTGCAGAACGCGCCCGACTGCGAGACGAACGCCAGCGAGCCGGCGTCGATGTGCGTGTGGGCAAACGAGGCGTTCAAGCCAATTCCCGGCACCAGCAAGCCGACGCAGTTAGCCCGCATTTCTCACGATGGTGAGAGAAGTGACGGTTTTCGCGGGGCG
>CAZDTB010000195.1:0-8394 GCA_964508075.1 uncultured Planctomycetales bacterium | reverse complement strand
GCGACGGGGTAAAGGTGGAAGCCGGGGGCGACATCCGCATCTCGAAAGAGATCATCAACAGTGAGCTGCGCACCGCGGGTGAGCTGCTGATCGAGCATGGTTCGCTGATTGGCGGCGAGGTTTTCGCGCGAAACGGTGTCAAGCTCAAGTACGCCGGTACCGAACTGGGCGTGCCAACGCGGATCGCGGTTGGAAGGGACGGGGCGGTGGTGTATCGCGTCCAGAAGATTGATGCGCAAATCGGGAAGCAAGCGCAGCAGGCCAAGCAGAGTCGCACGCAGGTGCAACCGCTGATCGCCGACGTGAAGCGCCTCACACCCGCGCAACGCGAGCAAGCCACCGAAATGCTCGCCAAAGCTACCGATCGCGAGCAGGGCGCGGCTGAGCTGCGGGCCCAGCGTGATCGGATGCTGGAAGAGGCTGCGCCGGGAAAAAGGCCGGGCATCGAAGTGGAAGGCATACTTTACCCGGGGGTGGTACTGGTGTTCGAGCTGCGCGAGGCCCGGATCAAGGCCCCGGTCAAGGGGCCGGTGCGGGTGGAAGAGCGGCAGATCGAGGGGGTGACGGAAATCGCGATTGTGAACGAGTTGACCGCGTCGGTGGTCCCGTTGCCGAGCGCCGCGGTTGACGTGAGGCGTTTTGAGCAAGTCGAACAGGAGCCCGGAGTTTCTGATGGAGCCGAGCAAGAACGATCCGACGACGGCGAAGCCTGACCTGACCACGATCGTTGGCGATGTGCTGGGAGATTTGGCCTTCCTGGTCGGCGACGACGAGCAGCGCGAGCCGACACCGGGCACGGTCTGGATCGAGGGCCATATTTCATATTCGGGGCCGCCTGGCGGGACGCTGCGCTGTTGGTGCACGCGGGAATTCGCCGTCCAACTGGCCGCCAACCTGCTCGGACTGAACCCGGATAACGAGGCAGTCTTGAGCGGCGTGGACGATGCGCTGCGCGAGTTCATGAACGTGGTCTGCGGGCAGTTCATCACGGCCTGTCATGGGACGGACCGCATCTTCAATCTCTCGATTCCCACCGCCAGTCAGTGCGCGCAAGCCCCGCAGTTCGACCTCGATGGCAGCGAGACCGTGTGTGCGCTGACGGTCTCCGGCGAGCCATTCTATTGCAAGTACGAACGCGAACGCGGCTGACGCGCCGCTCCGCGCCGGTGATGTCGGGGTAACTGGGCATGCTGGTGGACACCGTCAAGGAACTGACCCGCAGAGAATACGAGCTGTTTTGCAAGCTGGTGTATGTCCAGAGCGGGATCAATCTCGGCGATCAGAAGATGCAATTGGTGCGGGCGCGGCTGGGCAAGCGGCTGCGCGCCGGGGGTTTCAAGTCCTATCGCGACTATTACGAGTTCGTCAAGGCAGATCGGACCAGGCGGGAACTGGCTGAGCTGATCGATGCGATTTCCACCAATACGACGCAACTGTTCCGCGAGAATCGGCACTTCGAGTTCCTCGCCGGGATCGTCAAGCGCTGGGCGAGCGAAGCTGGGCCGAAGCGGCGGATCTTCCTCCGCATCTGGAGCGCGGGGTGCTCCAGCGGCGAAGAACCGTATTCGCTCGCGATGACGATGGACAACGCGGCGCGCCACCATCCCGCGCTGCAATACAAGATCCTCGCCACCGATATCTCCACGCACGTGCTCGAGCGTGCCCGCACGGGAATCTTCCCCGCCGAGCGGCTGGCCAGTGTTCCCCCGGAATTCAAGCGGCGCTACTTCCGGCGTGTCAAGCAGGGCGGCGAGACCGTCATGCAGATTCGGCCCGAGCTGGGCAGGCAGATCAAGTTCGCCCGCTTCAACCTGATGGACGAGCGGTTTCCGTTCCGCAACGGGTTCGACGTGATCTTCTGTCGCAACGTGATGATCTACTTCGATCGTCCGACCCAGGAGGCGCTGGTTGCCAAGTTCTGCGACGTCATGAACCGCGGGGGCTATCTGTTGATCGGGCACTCGGAGAGCCTCAATAACATCACGCATCCCTTCGTCTACGTGATGCCGACGATCTACAAGAAACCGTGAGGACGACGATCCACACGACGGGACGAAGAAGTTGAAAAGCGACGGCCCCATCAGCGTCCTGCTCGTGCAAGCCTCAGCCCTCTTTCATACGCTGGTATCCGGGGCGCTGTGCCGCTACCGGGACATCAACGTCCTGCCGGGCGCGGGCGACGTAGCCGAACTGCGCGATCGGATTCTTGACCACCATCCCGACGTGGTCCTCTTCGATCTGGCGTTGCCGGAGGCAGCCGCGGCGGAATTGCTGCGTAGCTTGCGCGAATACTACCCCGTTCCGATTATCGCGTGCAGTGGTTCCAGCAGGCGCGACGCGCAGCGTGCCCTGGCCGTGATCGAACAGGGAGCCCTCGATGTCGTCGTCAAGCCCTCCGGGATCGGCTCGGAGCCGGTCCGCAGGCTCGGCGAGGAGTTGGCCGTGAAGATCCATACCGCTGTCGACGAGGCCCGTCCGGTGCCGACGCCCCAATTCGGCAAGGCCATGGCGGCGGGACTCTCGTTCCGCACGGCCGGGGTCCATCCTCATCGGCACTTGATCGTCATCGGTGCCTCCACCGGTGGGACCGAGGCGCTGCGCACGCTGCTGATGCACATGCCGCCCGACTCGCCCACCGTCGCCATTGTCCAGCACATGCCGGCGTTGTTCACACGCGCGTTTGCCAAGCGGCTGAATCTGAGCAGCCCGCTGCAGGTCAGCGAGGCGGTTGCCGGTGATCGGTTGACCGCGGGGCGTGCCGTGATTGCCCGGGGAGACACACACCTGACGGTCTGCCGTAACGCCCGCGGCTGGGTGGCACGATACACGCACCAGCGTCTCGTAAACCGTCATTGCCCGAGCGTCGACGAGCTCTTCGACTCGGCCGTCGAGGCGGCCGGCAAGAATGCGGTCGGCATCCTGCTGACCGGCATGGGTGACGATGGCGCCGGGGGCTTGCTTCGGCTGCGACAGGCCGGGGCGCTGACGGTGGCACAGGACGCCGAGTCGTGCGTCGTCTTCGGGATGCCCAAAGCCGCCCAGCAGTTGGGCGCGGCTGACCTGACCGGACCGCCGGAAACCATCCCCCGGCTGGTGGTCCAGGCCCTGGCCAGCCGGCGGCGCCGTTCGGCGAGCGCCTTGCCGTCGGGGCATTGATGCTGCTTGCCTCGCCGCCGTTTGTACAGAACCGCCTGCCGACATATTGAGCATTCCCCTCCGAGCGCGTACGATTCGGCCATGGCAAACGAAGTGATTACAGAAGTACGTGACCGCATTGGAATTGTCCGGCTCAATCGGGCGGACAAGCTGAACGCCCTCAATTACGACCTGATGACGCAGGTCATCGAGGCGTTGGAACGCTTCGACGGGGACCAAGACATTCGCTGCATGCTGCTGGCCGGTGACGAACGGGCCTTCGCGGCAGGGGCCGACATCAACGAGATGGCCGATGCCTCCATGATCGAGATGCATCATCGCAACATGTTCGGCCGCTGGGTTCGCATCAAGAATCTTCAGAAGCCGATCGTGGCCGCCGTCAGCGGCTACGCGCTCGGTGGCGGCTGCGAGCTGATGATGTGCTGCGATATCATCATTGCCTCCGAGTCGGCCCGTTTCGGGCAGCCCGAGATCAACCTCGGGGTGATCCCTGGGGCCGGCGGTACGCAGCGCCTCACCCGTGCCGTGGGCAAGGCTCAGGCCATGGATCTGATCCTTACCGGGCGCATGGTCACCGCCGCCGAGGCGCTGGCGTTGGGCCTGATCAGCCGCGTCGTGCCGGCCGAGCAGTGGTTCGAGGAGGCCTTCAAGGTTTGCCAGGAACTCTGCCAGAAAGCGCCGATCGCCCTGCAAATTGGCAAGGAGACCGTTGCCAAGGCCTTCGAGACGACGTTGACTGAAGGGATCGAGTTCGAGAAGAAGCTGTTCTACATGCTCTTCGCGACCGACGACCAGAAGGAAGGCATGCGCGCCTTCCAGGAAAAGCGCCAGGCGGTTTTCGCCGGCCGATAGGCGGCGCTCAGCCAGCGCCGGAGGAACGAGAGCCAGAAGCTCCGGGCCTGAGCCCGGGGTTGTGAGAGTGCATGCGAAGGAAAGACCCCCGAGGGACGACAGGATCACGAACACCGGCGGAATCCCTCTGCCGCCCCTCCGGGGCTTGAGGCAATAAGAATACCCGGGGGCTCACGCCCCCGGCTACTGACCGTCGCCCCTTCGGGGCCGTCAAGAATCGCCGCGGACGATTGCAACCTGATTGGGAACCGATTCGATGGCCACAAGCTTCAGCACGATTCAAGTTGCCGCCGCGGGCGGAATTCTGAAAATCACGCTCAATCGACCCGATTCGCTCAACGCCTTGAACGAGCAGATGAGCATCGAGCTGGCCGCCGCCCTGCGAATGGCCGAGCGCGACAGGCAACTGCGTTGCGTTGTCATCACCGGTGCCGGACGGGCCTTCTGCTCAGGGCAGGACCTGCGCGTGGTCCACGAACGCCACACCGCCAGCGACGATCCGCAGGCGATGGACTTCGGCACGCTGCTGCGACAAAAGTACAACCCGGTCATCAGCCGCATTCGTTCGCTCGAAAAACCGGTTGTCGCCGCCGTCAACGGCATCGCCGCTGGCGCCGGCGTCAGCCTCGCGCTCGCCTGCGATCTGCGCATCTGCGCCCGCAGCGCGGCGTTCAAGATCGCCTTTATCCACGTCGGACTGGTGCCTGACACGGGCGCCACGCTTACGCTGCTGCGCCACGTCGGCCACGCCCGGGCCGCGGAGCTGTCCTTCCTGGGCGAAAAGGTTTCGGCCGAAGAGGCACTCACTTACGGTCTGGTCAATCGCTTGGTCGACGACGAGCAGTTCGAGGCGACGGTCAGCGACATGGCCACTCGCTTGGCAGAGTTGCCGACGCGCGCGATCGGGCTGACCAAGCGGGCCCTGAACCGGGCCTGGACGGCGACGCTCGAAGATCAACTGGAATACGAGGCATTCCTGCAACACACCGCCGGTAAGACCGCCGACCACCGCGAGGGCGTGGCGGCGTTCATCGAGAAACGCCAGCCGAAGTTCGAGGGCAAGTAGGCAAGGCGGGCCCCATGGTGGCGGATCGCATCTGGTCAGAGCAGACCATCCAGCTCATTCAAGCCGCGTGTGAAGAAGACCTCGGTCAACTCAGCGACATTACGTCGATGCTGCTCGACGAGCCGCAGGTCGTAGTTGAGGCCCGCGTCGTGTCGCGCGCCGACGGCGTGCTCTGCGGCTTGGCACTCGGGCCGGAGATCTGTGCCATCTTCACGCATCGTCTCAAGCAGGAACTGAAGTTCGACGCAGCCAAGCGCGGCACCCGGCACTTTGAAGACGGGCAGCCGATCGCGGCGGGCCAGAGTGTCGCGCTGCTGCGCGGCCCGAAAGCCGCGGTGCTCGCGGTCGAACGTACGCTGCTCAACTTTCTGGGCCGCATGAGCGGCGTCGCCACGCTGACGCACCGTTACGTTCAGACGGCCCGCCAGGCCAGTCCGGACGTGCAGGTGCTCGACACGCGTAAGACGCTGCCCGGCTGGCGCGAGCTCGACAAGTATGCCGTTCGCAAGGGCGGCGGCACGAACCACCGCATGGGGCTCTATGACGCCGTCCTGATCAAGGACAACCACCTCGCGGGCATCCCGACCGAGCGGCTCGCGAGCGTGTTGTCCGGCTTGCTGGACCGCAAGCCTGATTCGGCCAGGTTCGTCGAGGTGGAGGTCGATCGGCTTGAGCAGCTGATCGAAGTATGCAAAGTCAGCGGCGTGGACATCGTCCTGCTTGACAATCTTTCGCCGCACGAGATGCGCAGAGCGGTCGAGTACCGCGACTCGCAGGGGCTCCGCGGCCAGCTCGCGCTCGAGGCCAGCGGCAAGGTTTCGCTGGAGAACATCGCAGACATCGCCGCCACCGGCGTCGACCGCATTTCGGTCGGCGCGTTGACCCACTCGGCCGTCGCGCTCGATCTCGGCCTGGATACCTGACCCACATTCCTTGCTGGTAATCTTGAGCAGGGTAGGGAGATTGTTTCGGAAACATATCGCGTACATAGGAGACGGTGCGTGTTGTGATTAGAGAGGGATCACTAGAACACGGCCGTGTCGGCCGTGCGCGTGTCGATTACTCACTGACGATTCTCACGACGAGCCGAGCCGATCTTCCGTTTCCGGGGGTTCGGGCAGATTATCTTCGATAGGATCAGCCTCGGCGGCTGCGTTCTCGGTGTCCGCGGGTGGCTTGGCCTCGACACCATTGGCCTCCCGCTCCTCCCGAGTACTGGGTACCCGCGCGACGGCGACCACCCGATCGTCGTCATCCACACGGATCAGCCGCACGCCCTGCGTCGCCCGGCCGATGTCGCGCAGTTGGTCGACCAGCATCTTCAGCAGAATGCCCTTGGCGGTGATGAGCATCAGCGCGTCGTCGTCGGTGACGGGACGCAACGCGACCACCGGCCCGTTGCGTTCGGTGGCCTTGATGTTGATGACGCCCTTGCTGCCGCGGCGGGTGAGGCGGTATTCGTGAATTTCGGTGCGTTTTCCGTAGCCGTGTTCGCAGACGGTCAGCAGGCTCATGTCGGGCGTGATGACGGCCATGTCGACGACCGTGTCGCCGGGGCGCAGGTCGATGCCACGTACGCCGCGGGCACTGCGTCCCATGGCGCGGACATCCTGTTCGTTGAACCGGCAGGCCATACCGCCACGCGTACCGAGCACGACTTCGTCGTTGCCGTGGGAGAGCGAGACCTTGATCAGCGAGTCGTCCGAATCGAGCTTGATGGCTTGGATGCCGCTGGGGCGCGGGCGTGAGAAGGCCGAGAGCGGCGATTTCTTTACCACGCCCTTTTCGGTCGCGAAAAAGGCGAAGTTCTCCTCGAACTCGGAGACCTTCAGCACGGCCATGTGACGCTCGTTGGGCTGCATGGTCAAGATGTTTGCCAGCGAGCGGCCGCGGCTGGTCCGCTGCATGCTGGGGATGTCGTAGACGCGCAGCCAGTACACCCGCCCGCGGTTCGTGAAGAACAGCAGGTAGTCGTGCGTCGAGGTAACGCGCAAGTGCTCGATGAAGTCGTTGTCCTTGTTTTCGGTACCGCGCACCCCGCGACCGCCGCGACCCTGGCTGCGAAACGTGGCGATCGGAACGCGCTTGACGTAGCCCTCGTGTGAGATCGTGACGACCACATCTTCCTGCTCGATCAGCTCGTCCATGTCGAGCTCGCGCACCGTGCCGGAAACCTGCGTTCGCCGCGGGTTGGCGTACTTCGCCTTCAGTTCGCGCATGTCCTCGGCGATGATGTCGAGCACCCGCCGCTCGTCGCTGAGAATCAGCTCGCAGTCGCTGATCTCGTTCGTCAGCTTCGAGTACTCCCGCGCGAGCTGCTCGATCTCCAGCCCCGTCAGTCGGCGGAGCTGCATCGCCAGGATCGCGTCGGCCTGCGTGTGGGTCAGATGTTGATCGCTGCCGGTCGCCCGCTGCACGAACGCCTCGGGCAGCAGACGCGTGACGGTGGCGCGTTCGCTCAGTCGTAGCGGCTTGTCCATCAGCCGCTGTCGGGCGGTGTCGACGTCTGGCGACTCCTTGATGAGCTGGATGATCTCGTCGATGTCGGCAATCGCCAGAATCAGACCTTCGAGAATATGGGCTCGCTGGCGGGCCTTGCGCAACAGGAACTGCGTTCGCCGCCGCACCACGTCAACCCGGTGTTCGATGAAGCGCTCGATGAGCTGCTTGAGGCTCAGCGTCTTCGGCACGCGGTTGACCAGCACGACGTTGATGGCGTGGATGTTGCTCTGCAACGGCGTGTACTTCCAGAGCTGATTGATGATGACGTCCGGGTTGGCGTCTTTCTTGAGCGGGATCACCAGCCGGACCATCTGCTTGCGACCCGACTCGTCGCGCATGTCGTCAATGCCCTTGATTGTCCCGTGCTGGATCGCGTCGACGATGCGGTCCTTGATGGTCGGCAGCAGCACGCCGTAGGGAATCTCGTCCACGACGATCAACGTTCGGCCGGTCTTGGTCTCTTCGGTGTGAATGACGCCGCGGACCGTGATCGAGCCACGGCCGGTTTCCTGGGCCTCGCGGACGCCTTGCGTGCCGCAGATCACGCCGCCGGTGGGGAAGTCCGGCCCGGGAACGATCTTGATCAGCTTGTCGGTGGTGATCGCGGGATTGTCGATGGTCGCGATCACCGCGTCGCAGATTTCACCCAGATTGTGCGGGAGCAGTCGCGTAGCCATCCCGACCGCGATGCCTTCCGAGCCGTTCACCAGCAGGTTCGGAAACCGGCTCGGAAGCACGACCGGCTCCTGGCGCGTGCCGTCGTAGTTGTCCTCGAAGTCAACGGTGTCCTTGTCGAGGTCGGTCAGCATCTCCTCGGC
>CAZDTB010000194.1:6404-8398 GCA_964508075.1 uncultured Planctomycetales bacterium | reverse complement strand
GGGCTGGCGGAACGCCAGCAGCGTTCGTCCGAACACGGTCAGCTCGCTGAAGGCGGTTTCCTTGCCGCGGACGTCGATAGACTTACCCACGAAAAGCGGGGTGAGGCTACGACCCATGAGACCCGCGGTGGGCATTCCCAGCAGATCGGTGACGGTGGGAAGCAGGTCCATGCTCCGGGCTTGCTCTTGGTAACGCTTCCCCACGGGAACGCGGGCGGGATGGCGCATGATCAGCGGGACGCGGATGACTTCATCGTAAAGGGAGGTTCGGTGGCCTTTCTGCCGGTGCTCGAAGAATGCCGTGCCGTGGCTCGAGGTCAGGATGACGATCGTCGAGTCGAGCAGGCCGTCGGTCTCGAATGAGTCCAGGATCATGCCGAAGTGCGAGTCGACCCAGGCAATCTCCCCGTCGTAGAGGGCGTGCAGGTGTTCGAGGTCGCGGGGCGGCATGTTGCCGTCGACCTTGGGGTTGGTGAGGAATTGCTCGCCGGTGATCGTGCCTTCGTAGTCGGGATCGAACTTGGTGTCGAAAGGGGGCGGGGGCACGTAGTCGAAGTGCGCGTCCCAGAAGTTGACGAACATGAAGAACGGGCGTTCGGTGTTCTGGCGCAGCCAGGCCTGGACGGCGGCGACGACCGTCGGGCTGGTAGCGCCGTAGGTCATGGCCAGCTCGTCGCCAGGCAGCGGCGATGTGCAGTCCACGTAGCTGCCGAACCCCTGCGCGAGACCGAAAACCGGGTCGAGGTAGGGGCTGGACACAAAACCGGCCGTCGCGAAGCCGGTGCTCTTGAGACGCTCGGCCAGCGTAACCTGCGCACCGGGTAGCCGATGCTTGGCATCTTCGCAGCCGTGGACCGAGGCGGCCAGCCCGGTGAAGATCGAGGCGTGCGCCGGCAGCGTCCAGGAACTGCTGGTGATCGCGGCTTCGAACAGGGCACCTTCGGCGGCGAACTGATCGATCCGCGGACTGGTCTCCTTGGGATACCCATAGCAGTGCAGATGGTCGGCCCGCAGCGAGTCGATCGTCACCAGCAGCACGTTTGGCCAGCTCCGGTCGGCGAAGACGGGCGGCTGCTTGGCTGCCTCCGCCGGGTCCGGGCGGTCTTCCTTACCGCACCCGGGCAGAAGCAGAGCAGTGAGGCAGATGGGTATCATTGGGCGAAGACGAACAGTCACGGGACGCTCCTCTGGTCGTTTTCGAACAAGCTCACGATCGGAGCCTCAATGCCCTTTTACTGTGCGGAGGTCAAGGCTGCATCGCGCCGTCATCCTAACACAGTTCCAACCCATTGATAACGGCGGCGGCTCGGTGTGTTCTCGGGCCGGGGCGGCTTAACCGAGAACCTCCCACAGCAAGGTCATCGCTGCGCCGCTGATCAGCGGGATCGTCAGATTGTCATCGAGCTTGTGCCCGGCGATCTTGAGCGGGAGGGCTTCGACGACCGTCGCGATGGCGGCCCCCAGGACCGCCACCAGCGGGGCCGACCGCAGCACGAACAGGGCGATGGCGACCGCGGAAACCAAGAATGCCGCGCTGCCCTCGAGGCTCTTACCGCCGAACCGGACCCTCCCGAATCGTATGCCAACCAGCGAAGCCAGCGCGTCCGAGACCGAGAGGAACAGCAGGACGGCGATCGCGATCGGCTTATCAAAAAGCAGAATGGACAGCAAGGCTGCGAGCGTGACGCAGGTCGCACCGGTCAACGTGTGGTCTTCGGCCCGACGAAGCACGCGTCCCAGCCAGCGGTCGACCAGCGCCCGGAACCCCGGCTGCAGGTGCCGCAGCGTCTCCGCCCCAATCGCGAACACCGCCAGCGGCACGAGCACCCACAGCATGAAGGGCTTGTCCGTCAGCCAGTAGGCGATCGGAAACGCGGCCGAGCCGAGATGGATCAGCTTGCGCCAGATCTCCTGCTTGTACGTCATGCGGCGGATTATGGCCGATGTCGGTGCCGGCGTCGACATAGAATTTCACCAACAGGTCATAGTCGCCG
>CAZDTB010000194.1:5163-6394 GCA_964508075.1 uncultured Planctomycetales bacterium | reverse complement strand
GGGTGCACGGCTAGGCCGTTTCTGTGCGCGCCAGGCGGCTCGCCAGGAGTTTGTAGAGCCAGGCGAAGTTCGCGCCGCCGACGAATACGTGCGACAGTGCCCAGACCAGCCCGATGAAGCTGCCGGCCGGACTGATGTTGTAGCCGCGATAGACCAAGCCAATGATGGTGCGGTCGCCTGTCGCGCCGTCGAAGGCGATGATCCACCAGGTGACGACGAGCAGCCCCAGGCCCCAGATGATTCCGCAGGCCAGCGCGAAAGCCAGTACGTTCAGTTTCATGTCGAACACTCCTGTCTGAGCAGACGTGACCCTGTATTTCACGTGCAGCGTGCAGGTGGGATCCCTCGAGCCGACAACTCATCGGCCGTCAGCAATCTCACCCAGTTTCCTCTCGATCAGCTCGCCGACGATGTTCGGGTCGGCTTTGCCGCCGGAGAGCTTCATGACCCGGCCGGTGAGGAAGCCGCGGGCGGCTTTCATCTTTTTGGGGTTGGCGCGCGCGTCACGGACGGCCTGCTGGTTGGCGGCGAGGGCCTGGTCGACCCACGCGGCAATCTCGTTTTCGTCCGAGCTTTGCAGCAGGCCGAGCTCCGTGGCGAGCCTGGCCGGGGAAAGCTCGGGCGAGTCGACTGAGGGCAACGCGCCGTGGCACCAGCCGATCTCCGGACGTGGCGCGTCGCCGATGAGCTGATCGGCGCGCTCGGCCATCACTTCGGCGATCCGGGCGGCGACGGTGGCATTGATCTTCCCGTCCTCCACCAGCGTCGCCAACTCCGCCACTTGCGGGGCGGCCAGGCCCAAGCCGGCGACGGTGGTGTGGCGTTCGCGCGCGTACTTCGACCAGAAGCTGAGAAAGTGCTTGGCCAGCGTCGCCTTGTCGCCGCCCAGCTCCGCGGCGTGGTCGAGCAGGTCCGCGGTGGCCCAACAATCGACCAGCGCCGCCGCGTCGTGCGGGTGCAGCTTGTACTCGCTGATGAAGCGTTCCGTGCGTGGGATCGGCATCTCGGGTAACTGTTCGCGCAGCTCCTCGATCCATTGCGGATCGGTCGTGAGTGGCACCAGGTCGGGATCGGGGAAGTAGCGGTAGTCGTGCGCCTCCTCTTTTTCGCGTTGCGGCGTGGTGACCTCGCGAACGTCGTCCCAGCCGCGATTGGCCTTGTTGCCGGGCTCGGCGACGATGCCGGTCCGTCGCCATTCCTCGAGCTGGCGGTTCAGCTCGAACGAGAAGGT
>CAZDTB010000194.1:0-5153 GCA_964508075.1 uncultured Planctomycetales bacterium | reverse complement strand
TTCGTGATCTCGAGATTGATGTTGGGCTCGAAGCGCATCTGTCCTTTCTGCATGTTGGCTTCGCCGACGCCCAGGTAACGCACCAGCCGTTGAAGCTGGACGGCGAACTCACGAGCCTCGTCGGCAGAGCGGAAATCCGGCTCGGTAACGATTTCCAGCAGAGGGGTGCCGGCCCGATTCAGATCGACCGCGGTGCAGTCGGCCAGGTCATGGATGTTCTTGCCGGCGTCCTCCTCGAGATGAGCCCGGCGGATGCGAATCTTGTGGATCTTGTGGTCGGATTTGAGCTCGACATAACCGTTTGTGCACAGCGGCTGGTCGTACTGCGAGATCTGGAAGTTCTTGGGCAGGTCCGGGTAGTAATAGTTCTTGCGGTCCCACTTCGAGACGCGTGCAACCTCACAGTTCAACGCGAGGCCGGTCAGCACGGCGAACTCCACCGCCTGCCGATTCATCGCCGGCAGCGCTCCCGGCAAGCCGAGACAGACCGGGCAGACGCGCGTGTTCGGCGGCCGGCCAAACTCGACGGCGCAGCCGCACCACATCTTCGTCCGCGTCGCCAACTGGATGTGGACCTCGAGCCCGATGATCGGTACGACAACCAGGTCGTTACGTTGCTTCACCGGCCAACCTCAACGACCGACGCCCTGCCCAAGCGAACATGTTACTCCCTTTCACACGGCGCGTCTGTCCCGGCAGTGCCCCAGTCGGCGCGGGCCAATTCGTCCATCCCCGCCCCCGTGCCCTGTTGCCTCGTTGCCTCGTTGCCTCGCTCCCTCGTTGCCTCGTTGCCTCGCTGCCTCGTTGCCTCGTTGCCGCGTTGCCGCGTTGCCGCGTGACGAATGGACACTCCTGAACGGGCCGTTACCATTGGCAGGCTGGCGGCCCACCGTTCGACCTGTTTCCGCTCACGCGCGTCGATGTTCAGCGCGGTCGGGGACCGAGGCGTCAACGGGCGGCTGGCCAGGCGACCGACAAGAGGTATACGCCAGCATGGATCTCTTCGAATACCGCGATGGCGAATTGTGGTGTGAGGCAATATCCGCGAAAGACGTCGCGGCGCGGTTTGGCACGCCGGTGTACGTCTACTCCCGGCGAACGTTCGTGGAGCACTTCGAGCGCATGCGTGATGCCTTCGCCGAGCTCGACCCGCTGATCTGCTATTCGATCAAGTGCTGTCAAAACGTCCATATCTGCCGGCTGCTGCGCGAGCTGGGCAGCGGGTTCGATGTGGTCAGCGGGGGCGAGCTGTACCGGGCGCTGCGGGCCGGGGCCGACCCGGCCAAAATCGTCTTTGCCGGCGTGGGCAAGTCGGAGCAGGAGATTGATGAGGCGTTGGATGCCGGCGTCGGCCTGTTCAACATCGAGTCCGAATCCGAATTGGAGCAGTTGATCGAGCTGAGCGGAAGGCACGGCGTGGTGGCCCAAGCGGCGCTGCGTGTGAATCCTGACGTCGACCCGAAAACGCACAAGTACACCACGACCGGGAAGAAGGAAACGAAGTTCGGCGTCGACCTTGAGCGGGCCGCCGACGTGTTTCGGCAATACGGTAGTGCGAAATCGGTTCGTCTGTGCGGCATACATCTGCACATCGGATCACCCGTGCTCGATGTGAGCGCCTACGTTCGCAGCCTGAAGCGCGGGCTGGGGCTGATCGACCAATTGCAGAAAGAGGGTTTCGCAATCGACACGATCGACATCGGCGGTGGCTACGGCGCGCACTACCACGACCAGGAGGCCCCGACGGCGGCGCAGTATGCTGACGCGATCGTCCCACTGCTGCGTGACCGAGGGCTGCGCGTGATCCTGGAGCCGGGCCGGTCGATCGCGGCGAACGCCGGCGTCATTCTCACGCGTGTCCTGCACGTGAAGCTTTCGGGCGATCGGCGGTTCCTGATCGTGGACGCGTCGATGAACGAGCTGCTTCGCCCGGCGCTCTACGGGGCGTATCACTTCGTCTGGCCGGTGCAGGCGGGCGGTTTCACTCCGCAGTCACGTGGCCCGGATCAGCCGTTCGAAGGTTTGCAGCGCTGTGACGTGGTCGGCCCCTTGTGCGAAAGCGCCGACTTCCTCGCCCAGGACCGTGACCTGCCGCCGGTAAACCGCGGCGACCTGCTGGCGATCTTCTCCGCCGGTGCATACGCGATGGTGATGGCCAGCCAATACAACTCCCGCCCCCGCGCGGCGGAGGTCCTTGTCAACGGCCGCCAAGCCCAACTCATCCGCCGCCGCGAGACGTACGAAGATCTGCTAGCACCCGAGGAGATTGTCGAGTCGTAGCATCGGCCCCCCGCGGCCGACGTGGGGCATCGGGGGATCAGGATGGTGTGGCAAGCCGTACGCTACTCGGCTAAATGCCACTCGCCTCTGTCAGGGCGTTCTTCGAAGCCTATTCAGACGCTGCCGAGCCAGGTGTCCAGGAAGTCATTCAGGTCTTCTAGTTGCTTTTTCATCACACCCAACCACCCTCCCGTCCAAGTGCCGTAGGCGCGCGCGCCCGACATCGTGCGCAACCGCTCGGCGAAATGATGAATCGACCACAGGCGATTTCCGACCGCGTGTTCCTCGGCGAGCTTCCGATAGTCGCTCCGTGGCAAGTAAAACAGGCGCCTTCCGCGTGCTGCGAGAGCCAACCGTTCCGGCGCCCCAGGCCGATCCAGCTTCCTCGCGTAGCGCAGCAGCAGATGTAGCACGTCAACGCGCCGGACATGCGCCTGCACATCCTGCAGGTCAAAGACGACCTCCTCCTGAGAGAAGACCGACCCGTAGTAAACGGATACCTCGATCCCGCCCGTGTCCGAACAGCCTCGCAAGAGAGAGCGCAATTCCGAGTGCCGCAACGTTCCCCACCACAGGCTTACACCAACACCGATGCAAAGCAGTCCAGATGCGCCAGTCGCCCCCAACACGCGCCGTCGGCGTTTCGCCTCCACGGTCCGGCGCCACTCCCGGAACTCCAACTCGCCCGCATCCACCCCCACCATCGCTTGATCCCTTTCAGATTTCCAAAGTTGAGTCAGCTTTCAGCCCTCGTGGGCACGACCTCTCGCGGGCTTTGCGCTGAGCACCGTGTTGCACACGCTGCACGTGAGTGTTTTCGCGTCGGCTCGGCACGTGTTCTTGTGCGTACAGACTGGACACGTCACCGTGACCGGCCGCGCTGCCCGCTCCTGCTCCGCACGGCGGCGCGCCTCAGCCTCCCGCGCGGCGCGCTGCTGCTTCTCACGTGCTGCCCGGCCGAGTGCCTCGGCCCGCTCCCGGCGGGCCTGCTCGTCTTCTGCTGCGTGTTGGCGCTCGGTCACTAGGCGGGCACGCTCCTCCTCCAACTCCTCCTGGCGGCGCAACTGGCTCCTCGCCGTCGGCGGCAGCAGCCCCGCCACAATCACACCCACCGGCCCGAGGAAAACCCCCAGCGCAAGGCCCGCTGCCGCGCGCCCACGCAATTCGCCCACGCACCCGCCGGCGATCACGCTGGCGATCCACCACAGGCCCAAGATGAATCCGCCCTCTTCGCTCATGCTCCACCCCTTGTCTAGGATAATAAAGGACAGCCAGCGTTGTTTCACCGTCTTTCCGGCCGCCCGCCTCTTGCGCGGGCGGGCGACCGGGAGTTTTCCTCGGGTACTGGAACTTCCACATCTATGATAACGTCGCCATGCTCGAATATCGCCGAACCGACGCGCCCGGGGCAACCATATTCTTCACTGTACCCTACGTGGGCCGCGGGGGGCCGACGCTACCAGATCGGGATGGTGCGGCAAGCCGCAACCTGCGTTCATGACCTCAGGGCATGCACGCCGCACGCAACGCGGCGCGCGTGCCTTCCAGATCGAAGACCGCGTACTGGTTTTCACGCATGAAGCGCGTGGCGAGGCGGATCGCCTCGGGCTCCGTCAGGTCGCCGTCGTCGATCTCGGCTTGCAACGCGCGCGTGAGCCAGTGGCGGGCCTGTGTCGCGTAGGCCACCGACAGGTGCGGCCAGGGCGTGTCGCCGCCGAACGCGAAGAGCTTGCTGGCCGGGGCGGCGTGGATGAAGTGGCGGACGAACTCGCCGGTCGTGCGGGGGTTCATGGCCCAGGCCCAACACAGGTCGGCGTAGACGTTCGGATAGTGCTTGGCGAGCGTGATCAGCTCCGGGCCGTACGGATAGCCGGCGTGCATCAGCACGAAGCGGGCCCGCGGATAGGCCTTCAGCAGCGGGCACAGGTGGCTCGGTCGGATCCAGTCCATGATCATGCTGCCGTGGCCGGCGTGGTAGCCGGTGTGGATCTTGACCGGCAGGTTGTACCGCACGGCCTGCTCGATGCCGCGCGCCAGGCTCCAATCGCCGAGGCACAGCCGCTCGGCGTCGTCCAGCTCAGTGCCCTTGAGCGTCTTGCGCAGCACGCGCTCCGCGTCTGCATCGTCACGCGGCTGCCAGGCCAGCGTGCGATCGTAGGCGTGGGGCATCTTGACCGCGATGCCGAGCGGGCCGTAGCGCTCGAAGATCGCCTCGATCGCCGACCGCAGCGTCGCCAGGTTGCTGATCTCGACGCCCGAGCGCTCGCTCAGCGTCTTCGCCTGCATCTCGCCGCACGACCACGTGTCCCAGTGGATGTCCTGTAGGAAGAACTCCGGCGCCGACGGGTCCGGCTCGCACGCGATCGTGCCGCGATCGATCTGCACGTGATCGAGGTTGCCGCGCTCCTTCAGGATGCGCAGCCGCTCGCCGGGCTGATGGGCGGCGGGGAGGCGTGCCTGAGCTTCGGCGAGCGCCTCGGGGGTCAGTTCGTCGATCCCGAACGCGTGCTGCGCGACGAGCCGCACGGCCTGGCCGTAGCCCGTGTGCCGACAGCGCTCCCAGGCCTCGCGAACGGCGGCGAAGCGGTCGGCGACACGCCCCGGGTCGGGCTGCTGCAACGCCTCCACGGCCTGTGGGTCGGCACCGGCGACGATCAGGTCGGCCTGCGTGTAGTTGTCGGTCATCTGCTGCAGAATGTCGGGTGGCGTGTCGAGATACACCGCTTCACCGGCAAGATGCTCGTGACTGTCGACGAGCGGCGTTTCGCGAATATGCTGGGCCAGGTCGGTCACGGATCGCTCCTATAGGATGATCGTCCGGTCGTACGGGTAGCAGGCGTCAGCCCACATCATTCATGAACCGCAGAGACCGA
>CAZDTB010000193.1:2247-8422 GCA_964508075.1 uncultured Planctomycetales bacterium | reverse complement strand
TGCTTTTCCGTGCCGCCCAGGTAAGGCGCGTAAAACGGGTTGAGCATCAGCAAAGGTTGTGCCGATGACAGATGACGATCAGGATTCCGAGCGCAGTACGGCTGATCGGTCTCATCCCACCCGACCGGCGCTGACGGAGAGCGATAAGTTCTTCGAGGCTGAGCGGCTGGAGGAATCACGCAAACGGTTCGCGACTTATTCACTCTGGGCCGGACTGCTCAGCCTGTTGCTCCTGCTGATTCCGAACCCATTTCCGTGGCTCTTCGGCCCGGTGGCGATCCTGCTGGGAATCCACGCGCTGGTGAGGATCTTCCTGCAACCGACGCGCCACGCGGGCACGTTCCGTGCGGTGGTCGGGATCGTCATGGGGCTGGTCGCGACGCTGGTTGCCGTGCGTTCCTAGTACTTCGTCAACCATGAAACGAGGGGTGGCACGGGCGTCCCGCCCGTGTGAATCTCGGGCGAGACGCCCGAGCCACCCACCAATTGAGGTGTGATGGAGCACCAGAGGTTGCCCGGACCGGCGGCTTGACGAACGCCCTCGATCGGAAGAATTCTGTCCCCCAGCGGCTTTCTGTCCTCACCACATCCCCCCCGGCAAGTGTTATAATGCCGCCTCTTGATCGACGGTGATGCGCGCCGTCGCGAGAACCGGCGACGTGGCACACGAAACGCCCCCCCGACTGGCTGGAAAGGACCAACGATGGAAGTCGTTCTCGACGGTAATACACTCACGATCGAGCAGGTTGCGGCGGTCGCCCGCCAGGGTGCCAAGGTCACCATTTCGGAAGAAGCCCGCGCCAACATCCAGGGCTCACGCGACTTCCTCGAGAAGTGCGTGGCGGACGATATCGCGGTCTACGGCGTGACGACCGGCATCGGCGAGTTCGCCCGCATCCGCATCTCGCCCGAGCAAAGCGCCGAGCTCTCCCGCCGCATCGTCTACAGCCATTCCGCCGGCACCGGCGACCCGCAGCCGGAAGACGTCGTGCGGGCCGCGATGACGTTGCGAGCAAACTGCCTGGCGAAAGGCTACTCCGGCGTGCGCGTGTGCCTGGTCGCTACGGTGATCGACATGATCAACAGGGGCGTCGTGCCCTATATTCAGGAGAAAGGCTCGCTCGGAACCAGCGGCGACCTCTCGCCGCTCTCGCAGTTCGCCGAGGTCGCCATCGGCGAAGGCCGGGCGTTCTACAAAGGCAAGCAGATGTCCGGCGACGAGGCGATGAAGAAAGCCGGCGTCACGCCCACCGACCTGACCTTCAAGGAGGGCCTCGGCCTGATCAACGGCTCGCAGATGATGCTGGCCGGCGCCGCCCTGCTGGCCTACGACGCCGAGCGGATTCTCAAAAACGCCTGTATTGCCTCGGCGATGACGCTCGATGCGCTGCGCGCCGTGGAGCGGGCCTTCCACCCGCTCGTGCACCGCATCCGCCCGTTCCGCGGGCAGAACGCCGTCGCCGCCAATTTGGTGCGGCTCTTCGCCGACAGCGAGATCATGGCGGACAAGACCGGCAAAGTGCAGGACGGCTACTCGATGCGCTGCACCCCCCAGATCCTGGGCCCCTCGCTCGACATCCTCGAGTACGTCCGCGACGTCGTCACCATCGAAGCCAATTCCGGGGCGGATAATCCGCTGTTCTTCGGCCAGGAGCAGGAATACTTCGCCGCTGGCAACTTCCACGGGCAGGGCATCGGCCTGGCGGTGGATTACCTGTGCATCGCAATGTCGGAAGTGGCGAACCTGTCGGAGCGCCACACCAACCGCATGCTCAATCCGACTCTGTCCGGCCTGCCGGACTTCCTGGTCGAGGGCAAGGGTCTCAATTCCGGCTTGATGGTCTCCCAATACACGGCCGCCGCCCTGGTCTCGGAAAACAAGGTGCTCTCACACCCGGCCAGCGTCGATTCGATCAGCGTCTCGGCCGACCAGGAGGACCACGTCAGCATGGGCCCGATCGCCGTCCGCAAGTGCACCGAGATTCTGAAGAACGTGCGCACCGTGCTGGCAATCGAGATGATGTGCGCCGCCCAGGCGTTCGACTTTCACAAGGGCAAGCGCCCCGGCAAGGGCACCGCGCGCGCGTACGATCTGATCCGCCAAAAGGTCCCATTCCTCGAGGACGACCGCGTGCTCTGGCCGGACATCGAGGCAGTCCGGCAACTGGTCGAGTCGAACGAGATCCTGGAAGCAGTTGAGGCGGAAGTCGGTCCGCTGCAACTGGCCCGCGATATGCACCTGTCGTAGGCGCGCCGGCCGGCGGGGAAGCATCGCCCACGCGCGGCTGACGAGCTAGCCAATGATTTCGTGCGGTATCATCGTCGGAAGCTCGACACGCGCCCGATCGACCTGCTTCTGCCAGCGCGCCCGGTGGGCGGCGACATTTCTCTCCAGCAGCGTGACGAAGCCCGGATCGAACTGCCGACCCGCCTCCTCGCGGAAAACCTGGAGCGTCTCGTCGATCGAGCGGCCGGTACGATGCGCCCGGTTGCAGGTGATCGAGTCGAACGCCTCGGTGATCGCAACGACCCGCGAGCCGACCGGAATGCTGTCCCCGGCCAGTCCGTCGGGGTAGCCCGACCCGTCGTAGCGCTCGCGCAGGTGACGGATGATGAGAATCTCGGTCTCGAACACGCGTAGCGGCTCGAGGATCTTGCAGGTAATCAGCGGCACCTGCCGCGTCAACGTCGCTTCCGCCGGGTCCAGGGAACCCGGCTTGGTCAACACCTTGTCCGGAACGCCGATCTTGCCCAGGTCATGCAGCATGGCGGCATTGCCCGTGGCGAGGCGGAGGGCGCGTGACCAACCGGCGGCCGACACCAGCCAGTTCGTGTAGAGCATGACGTTGCGCGAATGCCAGGCGCTGTACCCGTCGCGCGCCTCGAGCGCCTGAATCAGCGCCCAGATGCTTTGCAGGCACAAGTCCTTGGAGCGCATCGACAGCGCGACGACTTCTTTGCGCAGCCGGTCGAGCATGTCGAGGTCGGCGTCCAGCTCCGTCGCGTCCTCCTGGCGCTGATCGCAGCGCGTCACCCGGTCGCGACCCTGGCGCTTGCTGCTGTAAAGCGCCTCGTCGCAAAGGCTGATCAGATCGTTGACGGAGTTGACGCGCGGATCCTCCGAGCCCGATGCACCGATCGAGGCTCGAACAGTCAACTGCGGGTGCTCCGGCGACTTCACCCGTCGCGGAAACGTCTTGCGAATTCGCTCGGCCAACCGCGTGGCTTCGTCCAGGTTGGTCTCCGGGCAAATAACCGCGAATTCCTCCCCGCCGTAGCGGGCCACAATGTCGATCTGTCGGACGGTCGCTTGCAGGTGGCGCGCCGTCGCCTTCAGTACGCGATTGCCGGTCTCGTGTCCGAAGGTGTCGTTAACCGCTTTGAAGTGGTCCAGATCGACCATCAGCAGCGAGACGTTGCCGCCGTAGCGACGCGTGCGCAGAAACTCACGATCGAGCAGTTCGCGGAACTGGCTGTGGTTCCATAGGCCGGTCAGCCCATCGGTCAACGCGGCGCGCTCCAGACGTTCCTGCAAGCGGTTCAAGCGCAGCCCGTTGCGGATGCGGGCCTGCAGCTCCTCCATGTCGTAGGGCTTGCTGAGGTACTCGTCGGCCCCGGCCTTCAGCGCCTTGCTCTTGAGCTCACCCTGGTCGACCGTGCTGGCCAGGACGATATACGTGCCGTCGAGCGTCGAGTCGGCCCGGACTTCGCGGCACACTTGGATACCGCCCAGATCCGGCAAGACCACGTCGCAGATCAGCACGCGCGGCCGGTGCTCGTAGACCTGCTGGAGCCCGCTGGTGGCATCTTCCGCCTCGACTACTTCGTACTTCCAGTGGCACAGTTGCCTGACCAGCAGGTTGCGCTGATCCGCATCGTCTTCGATCACACAAATGTCAACACCACGGTCGAGCATATCAGTCGGCTCTGGCACCTTCGCCAATCAATCCATCCGCGTCTTGGCCACGCACCTGTGGAGGGGCGGTGCGCCTTCTGCGGTCGTCTCCGCAGACACACTCACCCCACGCCCGGGCTGCCGCTCGCGGCGCCATGCCGAAAATGGCCGGCGAACGAAACGCTGGTCGCATCCCGGCACCATAAGCATTCAAAACATCCACCCGCAGCCGCCACCCGCGTTTTGCGATCGTCCGGGCCCGGTTTCGGGGGCGCCAGCGGTATCGCTGGGAACAGACCCGCGGTCCGGTTATTATGGGTTACGCGTTGCGTCATAGTTGTCGGCGAACGCACTTCGCGGACGCCTGCCGCAGCAGCCGGTCCGATATTCGGGCAGCACCGTGTGAACGAGGAATTCAATGACCACCTCAACCTCCGCGCGAATCGACTTGGCTTATCTCCGCCAGCGAAAGGCGCAAGGCCGCAAGTTCGCGATGCTGACCGCTTATGATCACCCGACGGCGGTCGCGGCTCAGGCCGCCGGCGTGCATTCGCTGCTGATCGGGGACTCGATGGGCTGCGTCTTGCTCGGCCACCAGAACACCCGCGGCGTGCCGCTAGACTTGATGATCACGCTCGGTGAGGCCGTCCGCCGCGGCGCGCCCAACGTCTATCTGGTCGGCGACGTGCCCTACGAGAGCATGGTGGGCGGCCACGACGCCGTCCTCGAGGCCGCGCGGCGGTTCCGCGAGCAGGCCGGTTGCGATGCCGTCAAGTTTGAAGCAGACACCGGCCACGAAGCTCTGGTAACCAAGCTCGCGGAGGCCGGCTTCGAGACGATCCCGCACATCGGGTTGCGACCCCAGACCGTAACGTCGCCCGAGGGGTACCGCGCCCAAGCCCGTGACGAAAGCGGGATCAAGAGGCTCGTCACCAACGCCCGCCGCTTCGTTGACGCCGGCGCCGTCATGCTGCTGCTCGAAGCGGTGCCGAACGAGGCCTCCGAGGCGGTCGTGTCGGTGGTCGACATCCCGGTCATCGGCTGCGGCGCCGGTCCCGCCTGCGATGCCCACGTCTGTGTCACGCATGACATGCTTGGCGTGGGGGGCATCCGCCCGCCGCGATTCGTGCCGGTCCTGGCACACGTTGACGAGACTATGCGGGCCGCGATGCGGCGCTGGGTGCAAGACATCGAGAGCCAGACGTACCCCGCGCCTCAGCACGTGTACGGGATGAAGAAGTGACGAAGTAACAAAGTAACTAACGTAGCTGGCTCCCTTGTTACCTTGTCACCTTGTTACCTTGTTACGAGTCTGAGACTTGTTTGAACATGCATGGCCCCCTCACCGCAACCGACCTGTTTCCGGGCGGCCCGCTGCGTCGGCTTGGACGGGGGATCGAGTTGTTCTCCGAACTCGACAGCACCAACGCCTACCTGCTGACCCACGCCGCCAACCTGGAAGACGGGACCGTGGTGGCGGCCGAATTCCAGTCGGCCGGACGCGGCCGGCAGGGACGCCGCTGGCTTGCACCGCGCGGCTCGTCGATCCTGTTGAGCGTCTTGCTGATCGAACCGGTAGATTCCCCACGAATCGCACAGGCTGCTTTGTTGGCCGCGCTGGCGGCCGCCGAAGCGGTCGAGACCGAGATGGCTTGTCGGCCCGCACTGCGCTGGCCGAACGATCTGGTCGTCGGGGGCAGGAAGCTCGGTGGAGTCTTGGCCGAATCGACGCCGTTACCCCATTCGGGCCAACCGCGACGCGCCCTGGTAATCGGCGTTGGCCTGAACTGCTTACAACAGCGCGGGCACTTCGACGCCAACCTCGCGGAGACGGCGACGTCACTGGAGATCGAATGCCCCCAGCCGGTCGATCGATGCGCCCTGGCCCGCCGGTTGGTTGAACGGCTCGACTCGCACCTCTCGGACGACCGGGGCATGCAGAACGACTGGCGCTGGCTGCACGAGGCCTGGACGACCCGTTGCGACGACCTCGGCGCCCGCGTCACGCTCGAAGAGAGCTCCCGCCGCTACACTGGTACCGTGCTCGATATCGCCGACAATGGCGACCTGGTGGTGCAGCTCGACAGCGGCGGCAGGAGACGATTTGAGTCGACGACCACGACGCGGACCCAGTAAGCAAAAGCAGCGTGCCAACGGCAAAGGCGCCGCGCGCGCGGCCGCACGCGGACCACGCCGTGCGAAGCCCCGCCAGACGACCAGTCGCGGCGACCGGGCCAGGTGCGCGGCCGAGCTTTCGACGTCGACCGACTGAATGGGCAG
>CAZDTB010000193.1:0-2237 GCA_964508075.1 uncultured Planctomycetales bacterium | reverse complement strand
AGACGACCAGTCGCGGCGACCGGGCCGACTCTCTCGCCGCCGCGGCCAAGACCGCTGGCGACGACATCCGTGCACCCGAGCGGCGTCGACCGCCTACGGACACTCCGGACGGTTCCACCGAAGCATTCGCATTGCGTCCAGCCCAGCCGCGCACCGTGATCACGCCGGCCACGCTCCCGCTCTCGATTCAATGGGAGATTCTCGCGTGTGTGGTGTTGTGCGCCGCCGGTGCCACTCTCGGAGTGATCACCGTCTTGGGGGAGATGCGCTATCACATCCTTTCGCCGACACGGTGTGCAGCGTATACGCTCGCGGCCCTATGCGCTGGGATTGTGCTGGGACTGTGCGTGCCGCAAAGGATCATCCGACGGCGTCTGACCCGGCGGACTGGTGACGCGAACAAAATGCCGTCGCCCAAGTTCGTCCAACCTGGGGACCTGAAGCTCGAGTTTGCCGCATCGCTCGCGGGCGGCCTCATCCTCGCCTTTGCCCTGACGTGGGTCGTACTTTGCGGCGGCGCCGTGCTGATGGAGGAATATCGGGGCGTTCTGGTGCGGCGTTTCGCGCCCCCCATTTGGCTGACGCATCTGCTGCTGTCGGGGCCGATGTTGGCCGGGCTCGCGCTCGCCGGCGCCACGGGAACCACGCTGCTGGTCGCCATGCACGGCTGGTACCGACTGGTCACCCAGCCCAAGACGGAGATCACGCGACTGTGGGCCAGCATACTGGCGGGAGTACTGGCGGCCGGTTTGCTGGCGTGGCAGGTTGTCTCCCCGCCGATCCTGGCCGGGCTGGCGCTGCTGGCGCTGTTCGCCGCAGGGGCCGTCGCCGTTTCGCGCCGCTCGGACGCGGTTGCCACGCCAGCGGTGCCAGACACGCAAACGGCGTTGCTCTGGGGCGAATGGCGAGCGCTGCTGACCGCCGGACTGGCTGCCGCCCTTGCCGCAACCGCCCTGGTTCTGGCAAGCCCGCCCGCCGGAGCCACTGCGCACAATCCGCCCGTCTACGTTGTTGCGCTGGCGGGGGCCGCATGCGCCGGGCTGGCTGGAGCGCGTCTGATCGGGCGGCTGCCTCTGAAGCTTGACCTCGGTTCGCCGGCGTTGCTGCTGGGGGCCGTTGCGTTGCTGATGCCATACCAGCACATAGCAGCGCCGGTTAACGTCGCCCTGGCCAGGCTGGTCGCGGTAAGCGGCTGCGCCGCGGCCTGCGTGGCACTAGTCAGCCAACGCCTCGCGAACACCCAGCACAGCATCCAGTCGGCGTTTTCGTTGGTGGGCCGGTTTGTCGCCGGCGGTTTCGGGGCAGCGCTGGTGCTCTTGCCGACGAGCGTCGAGAGGTGGAGTCCATCCGCGTCGGTGACGGTCGTGGCAATCATCGCCACGGCGGGCGCCGGCGCCTCGCTTCTCCTGGACCGGCGCATGAAGACCACGCACCGCCTTGCCGGCCTGGTCTGCATCGCCGTCTGGCTAACGGCCGTCCCGTCCGCGCGGCGCGCCTTGGCGGAGACGTTGCAGGCCCGCGAAGCCCAGCCGCAACACGTTGCGCCCGGACCATTCGTCCACGCCGCCCGCCAGTTCGTGACAGCCGATCCTTTCCACACGGCGTGCCTGCGCCCGTTTTCGCCGGGTCCCGGCGCCACAGAGGCTTTTCATTTCGACCTGACAGGCCCGGCTTTGGACCTGGTGATCCTAGAGAGTACGGCCGGCAGCGACGATCCAAACGTTTCCGACGCCGACTGGGGCCGGCGATTGCTCAGGCGGATTGGTGCTCGCCTGGCACGCGGCGGCCGGCTGCTGGTCGAGTTGCCGACGCCGCCCCACTTCGCGGACGCGCTCGACCAACTCACACAGGCTTCAGGCGATCGGGACTGGAGCGGTTATCGTTTGCGCGTTCGCGGCGAAACGGAAGAGTATCAGGCCTTGGTTTTCGGCCGCGACATCCCCGCCCTGATCGAACGGAACCGAAGAGGGTCCGAGTTCGAAGTGTCGCTGGAGGCCATGCGCTCGCCGAGGCCCGCGGAGAACTGATCAACGAGTTGGCCGCCGCCGCCCCGCGCGGTAGGCTTTATGGCAAATTCTCGATAGGCTTGCTCCGAACGGCGGCCGGGGAGCCGCGAGAGGATCCAACATGTCGCTACTGGTCACCGGCTCGATCGGGATCGACTCCGTCGAAACGCCCCACGGACACGCCGAGGGCGTGCTCGGCGGGTCGAGCGTTTATTTCTCGCTCGCCGCCTC
>CAZDTB010000192.1:0-8480 GCA_964508075.1 uncultured Planctomycetales bacterium | reverse complement strand
TCACGGGTCTGACGCTGACCATCGGCGACGTGCTGACGGCGACGCAGACCGCCAATGGCGTAGTCAGCGAGTTGTCGGCGCCGGTGGTGGTTTACGCCGAGGGCACGGCCTTGGCCGAGAACTTCGACGGCTACGCCTCGCAGGAGGAGTTGGAAGGCCTGTGGACGCAGACGGCTCCGGAGAATGATCGCAAGCTTCTGCTGACCACCGGCAGCGCTTCGAGCTGCGAGAACTTCGTCGTCTCGGACTACGACCCGGGGCCGGCCGTGTCGAAACTGGCCTTCTCAATCGGCTCGGTCAACGGCACCAACGCGGAGCCGCTGCTGGTGACGTATCGCTTCAAGCACGACACGAACAACACCAACGCCCGAGCACGCTTCGAGCTGGCGCCTTCGCTCAATCGGGCGGTGGGAGCGCTCGGCTTCGCCTTCAGCAACGGGATCATCGACGAGGCCTGGGGCCAACAGTACACCAGCATGACACTCAATACGCTCCCCGACGACGACGACACGATCCTGGGGTACGAGGACGATTACTTCGGCTACGACTACGCGTTGACCGGGATCGAGCGCGAGCCGGGCGTCTGGCACAAGATGCAGATCGAGGTTCTGACCAACGTGGTCAACTTCTACATCGACGACGAGCTCGCCAACCCGGTCGATCCCAACGGAGTACCGATCTGGCCCGGCGGCGTGCCGCGCGTGAACAACGACAGCTTCCAGTACGTGATCCTCGGGGTCGGGTACTCGAACAACGGACCGGCGATGATGTACGACGACATCTCGGTCACGCTGGGCGACACCGAGCCCCCGTTCGGCGACCCCAACCCGGTCGAGTCGCCGACCGTCGACGGCCCCCTCTTTCCCGACGACGTGCTCGTCAACCTGTCGGATATCGACCCCAACGAGGCGACGGACGTGACGGTTTACGCCGACGGGGCGGAGGTCGGCAGCGTCAGCGGGTCGTTCCCCGAGGGCACGGCCACGGTACCGGTCTCCGCTCTGGGCGACGGTGAGACCGTCACCGCGACGCAGACAGTGGACACGATCGAGAGCTGCTACTCCGCACCGGTTGTCGTTGCCGTCCCGGCTCCGACTCTGGACGCGATCCTGGTTCCCGGACAGACGTTGGTCAACGTCAACGATGTCGAGGAGAATCTGGCCACTCTCGTTACGGTCTACAAGGACCTCGGCGAGGGTGACCTGCAAGTGATCGGCACGCTGGCCAACCCGACCGATGACCCGGCGGAAGTCACCACCAGCCCGCTCGGCGATGGTGACATGATCTACGCCACCCAGACGATCGGCGGCGTCGAGGGCGCGCTGTCGGCGGCGGTGGAAGTCGGCGTCCCGGCTCCAATCCTGCCGGGACCGCTCGATATCGGCGACACGGTCGTGACGGTCACCGAGGTGCATTCGATGGCCGAGACCGTGACCGTGTATGTGAATGCGGACACGTATCCGGTCGATCCGGCGGGCGAGACCACGGTAGACGTCACCGTCCCGCCGCTCGAGCAGGCCTCGGGCGTGCGGGCCACGCAGACCATCAACGGCGTGGAAGGTCCATTCTCCAACTCGATACTGGTAGGCAACTACGTGGTCATCAACGAGTTCAACTACGACGATTCCGGAGACCCCGACGACCACACCTTCGTCGAGCTGTACAACAGCGGCGACGACGCGGCCGACATCGGCGGCTGGCAGATCCAGGTCGGCGACTACTTACAAGGTTCGGACCCGAACTGGCCGGGCGTTTACTATTGGGTCCACATTCCGGCCGAGACCACGATCGCGTCGCAGGGCTTCTGGACGGTGGGCATGACCGCCGTGGCGGGCATCCCGGGCGCCGTCGTAGATCTGATCGACGACAGCCTGAGTCTGGAAAACGGGCACAACTACGCGGCCCTGCGAAACGCGAACGGGATCCTGCTCGACGCGATCGCGTGGGAGACCAACAAGGAAGTGGGCACTCCGACCGGTCCGCTGATTCCCGCCGAGATCTACACGCAGATCGGCGTAGGGATCTGGGGCAACCACGTGAACGCCGACGATCCACCGACTTCGCAGTCGCGCTTCCTCGACGGGCTGGACACCGACGAGAACGGTCGCGACGTGGGGATTCAGCCGGCCACGCCCGGGTTCTCCAACAACCAGCCCGACCTGATGCCGTACTTCGAGAACGCCGACGACGGGTTGGCCCCGCTCGACCCCGTGCCGGACTGGGTCTTCAGCTATAAGCCGCTGGTGGTGTTTGACCCGAACGTGATCGACAGCGGCGGCGTCGGCGGGCTCCCGATAAACCCGTCGGTGATCCCCGAGTCCCCGGATGGCGGGCTGGCCTTGATCAGCTGGGACGAGGAAGGCGGCGGCAACGTCGCCTACATGGGTCAACTCGCCAAGGAGGATTTCACGCTCGAGACCTACATCTACGTCCCGCCGGCGTACCCGCCCTCCGGCTACGAGGAGACCAAGATCGGTGTTCGCGGCAGCGCGGACGGCGTGCACAACTTCGAGTGGTACAACGGTGCCACCGGCGTGTGCTGGTTCCTGGAGCGTCGATCGACCCGGCAGACCCTATCCCTGCTGGACGAGAACAACGGTAACGACGGTGCGCCCGGTGACCCGATCTGTGCCACGATTCTCGGAGAGATCGACATCGGAACCGATCCGGTGCTGACCGGCTGGCAGCGGCTGCTCCTGGAGACCAGCGGCGATACGGTCGTGGGTATCTTCGGCGGCACTTACGGGTCGCAGACCGACGGCATCCTGATCACCGGCACACACGACTGCCCCGGGCCGGGCGGCGTATACGTCAGCTACCGCGAGAACTTCGGAGACAACAACGAATCCAGGCCACCATCGCTGGACGCCTTCTCGCTGACCGAGCCCTCCGGGTGTGTCGGCGACATCGACGGTGACGGCGATACCGACCTGAGCGACCTGGCCGCGTTACTGGGCGCGTACAACACCACGCCCGGCGACCCGAGCTGGAATCCGGCGGCCGACTTTGACGGTGACGAAGACGTGGACTTGGCAGACCTGGCCCACTTGCTGGGAGACTACGGCTGCACGCCCTAGCTCGGCGTCCGGAGGAAAAGGGGGCAGGAACGTTTTTGCCCGTTAGAAGAGGGGTCAGTGACTTTCTGCCCATCGCACCTCTGATTCAAGTGGCGCGTATTGGCCGGGGCAAAAAGGTTCCTGACCCCTTTTCCCTTACTCCACCACCAGTGTGTCCAGCCGCCAGAGCGCCAGGTGGTATTCGTTCATCGGGCCGAGCGGTTCGCTGTCCGGGTCGAAGATCAGCTTGGTCTCGGCGCACTTCCGGAACCATTCGATGGCTTCCGCAACGCGTGCGTTCAGCAGACAGACTTCACCGGCATAGTAGTACGCTTCGCAGATCTTTCCGGGCTTCCCCGGGTCGGCCCGGGTCGTCAGCTCCAGCGGAGTGATTTGGTCTGCGAGGCAATCAACAACCGTCTCCAGCCAGCTCCCGTGATCCGCGCCCCCACGCCCCGCCGCCAGCACCTCACGCGCCTGCTCGAAAACCTTGCTTGCCTCGGCCTCCTGTCCAGCAACTTGAAGAATACGGCCCTCCTCGTGCAGCACGAGGAACAAGCGCACGTCCGCATAGATCACGCGGCCGGGACGGCCCAGGACTTTGCGATAGTCCGCGGAGGCTTCGGCTCGACGGCCAGTAATCCACAGCGGCGTGGCACGCAGGTAGCACTGCCTGATCTGGCTGGCCTGGGTAGGGCTATAGCGCTCGGCGGTCGTGTAATCACGAATGGCCTGCTCGTACTCCTTCAAGCACAAGCGTGCCAAGGCGCAACCCTCGTATGGGCCCGGCGCCTCCGGGGTGCGCTGCAGGGCTCGGGTGAACTGCTCGACGGCTTCGGCGTAGCGGCCCCGCTGCGTCAGCACGCGTCCCATGAAGGTCAGCCATTCTTCCGGGTGGTGTCCCAGATCAACGCGCGCATTCGCCGCTGCCAACGCGCCGTCGAAGTCCCCGGTCAGCAAGCACAGATAAGCCAGCCGCTCCCAGGCGAGAATGTGCCGCGGGTCAGCCGAGACAGCCTCGCGCGCATATCGCAGGGCATCATTCACGCTCAAGGTGGCGAACGTTCGCAGATATGAGGCCTCGGCCGTGTCCGGCACGTCGTTTGCTGCTTGGGCTTTCAAATCCGCCGCCCGCGGGTTGTTCCTGGCCTGGTAGAACTCGGCGAGCAGTTCGCGAAAAGCCCACTGCGACGGATTGCTCTCCGCCTCAACGCGCACGGCTAGGGGTCCGACGATGCCGTCCACCGCCCGCTCGTCGCCGTCTGCTCGTGCCGCCCGAAAGCGGGCCTGCATCCAGACTAGGTAGGCTTCCGGCAGCTCGGGGTGTCTGTCGAACTCAGCCCGGGCCAGCTCCGGGGCCGCTTGCACGCGCCCGGCCTCCG
Source organism: uncultured Planctomycetales bacterium (assembly GCA_964508075.1). Classification (GTDB taxonomy): domain Bacteria; phylum Planctomycetota; class Phycisphaerae; order UBA1845; family Fen-1342; genus JALSRY01. The sequence goes on along the minus strand of CAZDTB010000192.1, from coordinate 4,042 downwards.
AGTCGCGTTGGATACGCAGGACGCGTTGCCGCGCCGCCGTGGTCTCACGCTGCTCGGCTTGCCGCACCGCCGTGGTCTCACGCCGCTCGGCCCAGAGTGCGAAGAACAGTCCGACTGACACGAGCAGCACGACCGCCAGACCGACCCCGGTTGCCGCGCGGTGCTTGGCGAGCTTCTTGCGCAGTACGTACAGCTTGCTCGGCCGTCGGGCGACAATCGGCTCGCCGTCGAGGTAGCGGCGGACGTCGTCGCCGAGCTCGGCCGGCGACTGATAGCGCTGGGCGCGCTCCTTCTCCAGGGCCTTGAGGACAATGGTCTCGACGTCGCCACGCAGGCTACGGTCGATCGTGCTCGGCCGGGTGGGCGGCTCCTCACAAATCAGGCGCAGCGCTTCATGGGGCATGATCTTGGTGAAGACGTACGGCAACCGGTCCGCCAGCAGTTCGTAGAGGATCATGCCGAGCGAGTAGACGTCGCTGCGTGGGTCGATCGCGTCCGAGTCGCCGCGGGCCTGCTCCGGGCTCATGTACGCCAGCGTGCCCATGATCCGCCCGGTGCGGGTGGCGGTGGCGGTGAGGGTCACGTCGGGGTCGACGATCCGCGCCAGGCCGAAGTCCAGGATTTTCGGGTCACCGACGTCGTCGACGATGATGTTGGAGGGCTTCAGGTCGCGATGAATGACGCCATGGTCGTGGGCGTACTGGATCGCGTCACAGATCTTGAGGAACAGCTCCAGGCGGCCGCGCAGCGGCAGCTCGGCCTTGCGAGCGTACTCGGTCAGCGGCGCCCCGCCGACCAGCTCCATCGTGAAGAAGTGGTAGCCCTCTTCGGTCTGTCCGGCCTCGTGGATGGTCGCGATCGATGGATGCTTCAGCCGGGCTAGTGTCTGGGTTTCCTGACGAAACAGCCGAACGTGTTGCTCGTCGCCGAAGAGACCGCCCAGGACCTTCAGGGCCACGCGTCGGCGCGGCGAGTGCTGCTCGGCTTCATAGACCACGCCCATACCGCCACGCCCGATCTCGCGAACGATCTGGTACCCGGGGACTTCCGATTGGTGGGTGAGACCGACGACGGGGACGGCTCGGCGGTCGAGGGCACCGTCGTACAGGTCGCTGAGCCGCAGCCCGGCGCTATCTTCTGAATCCAAGAGCTGCTCGAACTGGCTCCCGTCCCCGCGCCAGAGGGCGCGCAGGGCGCTTTCCAGACGATCGGCCAAGTCCTCCGGCGGTTCGTTGTCAGGTGCAGCTCCCATGCTCTTTCTCAGCATCACTCGGATTGGTCATGCTGCGCCGCAGCGTTTGCACCGCTCGAAGCAAGAGCATCGACGACGCCGCGCGCGAGATGCCCTGTTGCCGGGCGATCTCACTCACCGGCAACTGATCGAAGAACGCCAGCGTGACGATCTCGCGCTGCTGCTCCTGCAAACGTCCCAATGCCGAGATCAACCGCTCGGTCAGCTCGGCCCGGTCGACGGTGGTGCACAGCGACGTCCCGCTCGCCGAGAGAAACTGCCACAGCGGCCCGGCATGCGAGAAGCTCGCCACGGTCGAGTCCAACGAACGCTCCGATCGTCCGGGACCGCCCGGGCCACGCCGCTGCAACGCGCTGGCCACCTGCCGCATGACGATCCCCGACGTGTACCCCCTCAAGCCGTCAACCGTCCGGTTTTCCAGCCGGGCCATCCCGGTCGTCAGGCCAAGCATGACCTCCTGCGAAATCTCGTCGACCGCGTCGAGCTGGGCCGGCCTGGGGCTCAGCCGCGCCGCGACCATCAGCCGAACCTGCGGCTGGAGCGCTTCCAGGACGTGTGCGATGTCCGCTCGCGAGCCGGCCGCCGCCGCACGAACCACCTCGTCTGTGAGTGTCCCTGCGCCGAACATAGGTACCGGCGATTATAGCCGACGCCCGTGCGCAAGCCCATTCTCAGCCGGCCCAGGGCCCGGTCGGCGCTGTTTGCCCCAGCCTTGGGAGGCGTCGCGGGTCCCTGCGTCTCCTCACTAGTTCGTCCCGGTCGCCTCGCGCAACGGTCAAATTCGACTTTTTCGAAGGAATCTTTGGTCGAACCCACCTTTTTCTCAAAAAAGCGCGTTGCGCAGGGGCGGCTGGGCGAACTAGTAAACCAGGGTGGCTTCGACGGATGGCCCGCCCCGAAGCTCCCAGGCGCTGTGGGACCGAGAGCGCTTGCGCCTCCCGCGATCCCGGCCCATTTGGGGCACGCGCGTCGCCCGGCGAGCGGCCCCGCGCTACTGGCGCGGGACCGCGCCGCCGAGTGCGACCCGTGGTCGAATGCCTGGCGGCATCCGGCGCGGAGCTCTGATCGCGGCAGCGAACGTGACCTTGGCTGATCCGACCTCGCCGCTCGGCTGAGTGACCATGGACGGGGGTGTAGTGAACGTTTCTGGCCAAGGAGTACTTCTCATGAGACACGGAATTTGCGCGGCAATCGTGTTGCTGATCGCCGGCCCGGCACTCGCGTGTCCCGGAATCCTGCCGATCAGCCGCACTGATTACCTTGTTTACGACGTGGCCACCGGGGCGGTACGCCCAGCAACCGCCGGGGAGCGTTACGGCCACCCGCTCTGGGCTGCGACCGAGATGACCGGGTACTTCCTAGGTGTCAGCCCTCCTGAGGGCGTTCTGGACTGGGGTGACATCGCCGGCCCGGCCGCCGTCGGTGGCTTCAGCTTCGCCCAGTACACTAACTCGTGGGAGAGTAGCGGCGACCTCTACGCCATCATCGCGATCTATGCCGAGGAAAATGGCTGGAACAGCACCGGCCGAGTGCTGACCGCTGCTTACGTGATCAATAACATTCCCGCCCCGTCGTGCCCGCCCAACGAGTACTGGGGCTACATATGGTACATCGATCTCTACACGCCGTTCGTGCTCGACGGCAGCGACCTGGACGACGACGGCCTGGTGGACTTCGGCTACAGCTTCCACTTGAGTGTCCGCACGCCGGGTGCCGTCCATGGCCCCGCCATCGCCACGTTCGATCCGAACATGGCGCCGGGTGCCGACGAGTGGTATGACTTCTTTCGCGAGGGGAATTACGTCGAGACCTGCAGCTTGGGGCCGTTCCACCAAATCTACTGGGCGATGTACGCCCCGTCTTGTCCGAACCGGGGTGACTCCGGCAGATACTGCTCGGCCGACATCGACGGGAGCTTCGACTGTATCGTCGGTCTGACCGACCTGGCCCAATTGCTGGCCCATTACGGCCTGACCACCGGCGCAACGTTCCTACAGGGCGACATCGACCCATACGACGAATGGTCCCCCGGCGACGGCGACGTCGACCTGGCCGACCTGACCGAGCTGCTCAGCCAGTACGGCGACGACTGCAACTGGCCGTAGGAGAAGGTAGAGGTTATCCGCGCGTCAGTTCGCGTGATGCCGGCAACCCGTGCGAAACACGGAGGGAAGCCATCGCCCGCGCCGTTGGGGCATGTCTCCCCCGGTCACTGGCCCGGCACAATTGCCAGGGCAGCATCTTTCTGCAGGCGCTCAACAAGCCGGCGAGATCTGAGAGGACAACGGCGCCGTCGAGATTCCCGTCTTCGCAGACCGCGCCGCGGTCACGGTCCTGTGCCGTAGTTCGCGAGCAGTGCCGCCAGGTCGGACAGGTCGATGCAGCCGCTCCCATCCAAGTCGCCGATAGGATCGTAACCGGGATCACCTTCGCACTCGCCGTACATGCCGAGTAGTAACGCCAGATCGGTCAGATCCACGTCGCCGTCGCCGTCCAGGTCGCCGGGGACCGGCGGGACGGGCTTCAGCCCGAGACTGTGGTCCTGGCCCGCCGCGACGGCCACGAAGTCCGTGTTCGGCTCCGGCACGTCGCATTGGCCGTAGTTGTTACGTCCCCAGGCCACGATCGAGCCGTCGGACTTCAGACCGAGACTCTGGAAGGCCCCCGCCGCGACTCTGATGAAGTCGGTGTTCGGCGCCGGCACGTTGCATTGGCCATAATAGTTGTACCCCCAGGCCACGATCGAGCCGTCGGCCTTCAGACCGATACTGTGGTACCTGCCCGCCGCGA
>CAZDTB010000191.1:0-8529 GCA_964508075.1 uncultured Planctomycetales bacterium | reverse complement strand
ACGCCCGCCCCACCTCTACAGAAGGTTGCTTGTTTCTGAGACAGTACACTAGTGCTGCCGGCTGCGCCGCCATCGCACGCTGGTGTGGCACGTTATCATGGGTACAGACGCGCCAAAATCTGAACGGCCAGGCAGGCCTTCGAGGTCATTGAGGTGTGCGGTTCCCGGGCTTCGCATAGCGGGTTGCAAGGTCCCCATGCAGGATGTTGACTCCAATCAATCCAAGGACACCGGCGAACGGCCGTCGGCGTCGCTGCTGAGCGCTGAGCCAGGCCTCGCGGAAGTGATCTTCGATCGCAACATGTTCGACATGCCGGTGATGATCGGGCTGATGGTGCTGGTTTTCATCGTTGGGTGGACACCCGCCGCTGTGCTTCTCAGTATCCTCCTGAAAGCGGTAGTGACGCCGGCCATGAAGCAAGTCATTATCGCAGCCACGCTCGTAGCGTTGTTGTCGTTGCTCTGGGCGCTCGTATTGAAGTCACGAAAACGGAATGCCGATCGTGTTCGGCAAGCGCTGGAGGAATCGGCCGGTTCGCCGATCGAGACGCGCATCAGTCAAATCCTGGGGATCACTCGCAGCCTGTATCCACAGGATTTGGTCAGGGAAGCGGCCAAGACGCTGGTGGCGGAAGGTTGCCTCGGAACCGCAATCCGCATCGCGCCAGTTGACCAAGCCACGGGAATCGACCCGATTGCCGTGCCGTTCGAGCCTCGCCGCTTCGACGAGCTCGCTGAAGTGGACTCCGCAGAGCCGTCACAAACGAAGACAGAAACCGACAACGACGGCGAGGCTCGTGACCGAGAGCGAGCGGCGAGTCCAGCCACCGTCCCGCGCGGAATTCGCCGCAATCTCATGCTCAAGGGCGGATGGGTTGTCCTTGTCGTTCTGGGCTTCAATTGGGTCGCTCGCGCGATCGAATCGTGGCAGCGGCGGACGATAACGCCCTTTTTCATGTTCATGACGGTCGTGCTGTTGGCGTTGCTGCTGCTGCCGGCCGGCCAAAACTTGATCACCGGCCGCCAGTGGCTGGCGGTGCCGGCCGGGATCGTGTTGCGAAAGGGTAAATGGCTCAAACGTCGCTGGGATCTCCACCTGTTCGGCCGCGGCGGATCTGTTCTCGTCGTGTACAAGCTGTACCGTCGGCAGTGGGTGCTGGTCGTCGCAAATCGAGACGCCTGCGAAAGCACGCTCGGCACGAAGCAGGAACTGGACGCCGTTCTGCGCGCCTGGCTCAGCCCGTTGGCGCCGCCGACGCTCGAACAACTCAGCGATCTGCGCTAGCGAATCTGGCGGCATGAAGGCCGCGTGGCGATGTGGTACGATACCGCTGTTCTGGAAGCGCCGGTCGTCAGCAGTGGGAACGGGAGACCGGGGCGACCTGGGCATGGGAAGGGCACATCATGGATAAGCCGATCAGTGGGATTCGGAGGGAGCACGCGTTGCGGGGCCTCAGCGAGGCCGAGGCGGATCCGGATCCGTTCAGACAATTTGACGCGTGGCTCGACGACGTCTTCAAGGCCAATCTGCCCGATCCGAACGCGATGACGTTGGCGACCATCGGTGCCGATGGGCAACCGGCGGCGCGCATCGTGCTGTTGAAAGGGTTCAGCCGCGACGGATTCGTCTTCCACACCAACTACGAGAGCCGCAAGGGACGCGAGCTGGCAGAGAACCCGTACGCGGCGGCGTGCTTCTGGTGGAGTGAGCTCGATCGGCAGGTGCGAATCGAAGGTACCGCGGAGAGGCTTTCCGACGAAGAGTCGGACGCATACTTCGAGACCCGTCCGCGCGAGAGCCAACTGGCGGCGTGGACCTCGAAGCAGAGCAGGACGCTGAAAGACCGAAGGGAGCTCGAACAGCGCTTCACGGAGGTCACGAGCCGCTACAAGGACAAATCGGTCTCGCGGCCGCCGCACTGGGGTGGGTTCCGCATTCGGCCGACGGTGATCGAGTTCTGGCAGGGTCGCCGACAGCGACTGCATGATCGGCTGCGCTATTGGCAAGATGGTGAAGGGAAATGGGTCCGGGAGCGATTGAGCCCGTAGGCTTCGGCGAGCCGGAGCTCGTTTGGGGGGCTACGCCGATTCCAGCGCTTCGAACAGGCTGCGCCTGACGATGTCGTCGACGGTGGTGCTCCAGCCGCACTCCGGGCAGCGCACGTCGCGCAAGCCTATGAGACTGTACCCGCATTGCGGGCAAACCAGCAGTTGCTCCATGTTGATGCCGGCTGCCTGGAGCTGGGCGCGGACGTGCATCCCGGTGGATCGCCACGTCCAGGCGGTGCCGGCCAGCCAGAGCGCTGCGGCGAAGAAGGGCAGCATGTCTCGCACGGCGTTCAAGATCGCTGCGAGTTTCGCGCCGACAAACGCATTAGCATCGGGGATAAACACCGACGCGGGACTTGCCAGCGTCAGCAGTGCGAGCACGGCGGTGCACGTCCGGCGTTGGGCGTTCCACTCCACGCGGCCGCGCCAGAGCAGCAGCCAGACGCCGATCAGGACCACGGCGCACAATTCGAGCGCACGCCAGGTGGTCCAGGGATCGGTGGTGCCCAGCAAGTGCTGCTCGGTCACATAGGCAAACCAGAAGAGCCCCGGAAGGAACGGGACCAGGGCTATTCCCACGACCAGGCGTGCGATACTGGGCGACATGCGATATCTCCAAGGTCCGGCCTCTTCACCGAGGCGCGGCGAGCGTCGAATCACGATGCGGGCCCACCAAGCCAGCACACAGCCGGCGACCCAAACCCCAGCAACACACGAGCTCTGTGCGGTGCACAGCAGCTCGGGTTGCGTGCAGCCGGTCACAGCCCAAACCGGGTACCAGAGCAGGACGTGCGCGAGCGCGAGGAGTGTGAGCCCAGCGGTGCTGGTGGTTCGCAGGACGTTCCAGCGTACGTACTTGCGCCAGGTCGCGAGTGTCCAGACAAAGATCAAAACGGTCGCGCCGAGCGCGGCACCCTGGAAGGCGTCGCCACCCAGGAGGTCGGCGGCTGTGCCAACCACCCACCATGCCCCGACGGTGGCCGGCATGGCTGCAAGCAGTAGGGCGGCACGGACCGTTCGATCGTCCATGCGTGCAATTATGCTGGGCTGAGGCCCGGCAGGATAGTCTGCTCGCGACGGCCGGCGCTGGTGCGGATGGAGGCGGAATTGTCATCGTTTTCAATACTTCTGAAAGATTCAATACACGCTGGACACCGGGGGCCTCTCTCATCTAAACGTACTGACTAACGAGGTGACGACCTCCCTTGTGCACACGGCCTCACGATATGCTGCGCCTGGCCGGACTATTCAGCTCGATCGCCGACGATCTCGAAGAGAGTGCGCGCATCTTCCGCGACGAGCTGCGCAGCGAACAGCCGCACGTCCGGCAGCTCTGCGAGCACATCGAACACTACCGTGGCAAGCAGCTCCGTCCGGCGCTGCTGCTGCTGACCGGCCAAGCCTGCGGCGAGTTGCGGCCTGCACATCGCACGTTGGCGGCGGTGGTCGAGATGGTTCACCTGGCGACGCTCGTCCACGACGACGTGCTCGACGAGGCCGACGTTCGCCGACGTGCGGCGACCGTGAGTCGACGGTGGGGCAACGAGTCGGCGGTGCTGCTGGGGGACTTGCTGTTCAGTCACGCGTTTCGCTTGTGCAGCAGCCTCGACGACCAGTTCGCCGCGCAGCTCATCGGCCGGACGGCGGTAACGCTGTGCGCCGGCGAGCTGACGCAGGTCAGCAACTGCGACAACTACGACCTGACCGAGGCGGAGTACTTCGAGATCATTACCAGTAAGACGGCCGCGCTGATCGGAACGTGCTGCCTGCTGGGCGCCCGGTACGCGGGCGCGGATCGCGAAACCGTGCAGCAGATGAACGAGTTCGGCGTCGGTCTGGGTACCGCGTTTCAAATCATCGACGACCTGCTCGATCTGATCGGCGACGAAGCGGACGTCGGCAAGTCACTTGGCCGCGACCTCGACAAAGGCAAGCTGACGTTGCCGCTGATCCATCACTTGCGAACCGGTACCCCGGCGCAGCGAGAGAAAATGCTTGCGCTGCTGCGCGACGGTGATCCGCACCGTAACGGTCAGGTCGCCACGCTCCTGGCCGATTCCGACAGCATCGACTACGCCCGCCAGACCGCCTACGAACACGTGCGCAAATCGCTGGATACCCTCTCCGAGCTACCGCCAAGCGACGTGAGGACAAGCCTGACGGCCATGGCCGAATTCATCGTCGCCCGCCGGCAGTAGGGTCCGCCGTGCGGACCATGCCGCTTCCAACACGGCCGACACGGCCGTGCCACCGAGCAAACGTGCCAACCGCCCAAGAGATAGGAGATGACGATGAGTTCAGCTCTGCCTAGCAACGGAACGACACCGAGGTGCTCCCGCGTACGGAATGGAAGGCGGCAGCGAATGGCGCTTGCGGCCTTACTGTGCCTGCCAGCTTTGGTGCTCGCCTGCCGGAGCCAGTCGAGCGATGTTCTGAAGAGTGATGATATCGTTCATGGTGCCATTAGGGCACATAGATTCGTGGTTGTCGATAACGCCGGCAACGAACGCGCTGAGCTGGGCACGCTCGATGATGGGCGGGTCCGCCTGACGATTCGGGGCGAAGAAGGGAAGCCCATGATCTTGATCGGGCTCGACGAGAACGCGCAACCGGTGCTGGGGCTTGCGGATGCCAACGGCCGCGTAGGCGCAGAGCTTGGAGTGTACAAGGATGGCCAGTCCTGGCTCATGATTCAAGATCCGGCGCGGAATCTAGTTGCTCGGGTGGGTATCGACGGTCGCGGCAGGGCAGCATTCGCTCTTGAAGGTGCGAACGAACGGCCACTGGCCGAGCTAGGCATACTTGCTGGTGACCAGGGAATGTCAGTGTTCACCTTGCGAGACGGGGAGGGAGCGCGCCAACTGGCCATGACGGTGACGAGGTCAGGTCAGACCGGCATTGTCCTGAACGACGCAAACGGTAGAGAGCGATGTACAGTCTGCGTAGACAAAGACGGCCAGCCGCAACTGAAGCTGTCGGACGATCGGGGTAATCCGCGTGCCAGCCTCATGCTATGCGATGACGGGCGATGCGCTCTGGACGTGCTTGATTCGGCTAACCAACAGATACGCGTGTCGCTCGTGGCTGAGGCTTCCGACCAAGCCTATCTGTCGATCCAGGATTCGGAGGGACAGGTGATTTGGACGGCCCCACCTTCCGCTGGGGGAGAAGATGGCGGGTAGGCCCATAGCGCTCTACGCCTCGTATGCGACTAGGGTGATGGCATGCCTGCTTCCCAAGCGGTCACTCGATCGAGCCAAAGACGGCCATGAAATGCCGGCGGTCCGCGCGGCGGACCCTACGCGGCCTTCAGCCCTGCTGGGCGAGGAACGCGGCTTCCAACACGGCCGACACGGCCGTGCCACCCGGGTCGGTTCTGCTCCTACGCCTGTGCCTCATTCACCATGTTCACGCCCATGAAGCGGCAGAAGCGCGCGAGGTCCCGGGTCACGTCGCCGTCGACGCGGACGGTGATTTTCGTGCGGCAGCCGCGCGGCGAATCGGGCGCCTCGATGATCTCGCCGACGAAGTACAGGAGCTCGTGGGTTCCGATCAGCTCGGCGGTGGTGACTTTCTGGTTCAGGCGCATGCGCACCTGGCAGACGCAGCCTTCCTGACGCTCCATGATCGTGCGCAGGCGGCAGGGGGCGGCCGCTACCGACGGCGCGAGACCCATCGAGTGGAAACGCCACTAGCCCGGTTGCGCATTGCCCGGGTGTCGGCCTTGCAGTATCGTGAATCCGGTAGTCCTGATTCCCTCCGTTGCGCATGTTTGTTGAAGGGTCACCGGTGAGTGGTGCCGGAAGACACACTATGCTGATCGATGACGACCCGGACATGCAATACGCCATCCGGCTCATCCTCGAGCCGATGAGCTACCAGGTGGATTGCCAGCCGACGGGGATGGCGGGGCTCGAGGCCATCCGCCGACAACCTCCCGACGTAATCCTGCTCGACGTCGTGCTCGCGTCGCCTTGCGAAGGTCTGGAATTGGCGGCCAAGCTCGGCGAGGATGCCCGGCTGGCGCAAATCCCGATTATCATGATTGCGGCAGTCGGCCGAGAGGTCAGTGCGGACTGGGCCCGGCAGACGGGCGTGGATTCCGTCAGAGCCGACCGCTTTCTGGAGAAGCCGCTCGAAGCGCAAGCGCTGTTGACGGCTGTCCAGGAGGTCCTCGAGGCCAGGGATTAGGTCATGACAGACAAGCACACGTCGGACGCCAGTGTGGTCAACGCCGCGTTCGGCGCGGGGGATCACTCCCGGGGGGCAGCGCTGCTGACCATGATGCGATTGCACTGGTTCATCCGCCTGCGTTGGGCCTTTCTCGTGGTGGCGCTGGTCGTCCTGATGATCGAACGCCTGGCCCTTCCCGATCTCCAACGCCCATTGCTCGGCCTGATAGTCGTGCTGGCGGCCCTCGGGCTGGTCAATTTCGGATGGGTGGCGTTATCACACTTCGTGTTCCGCCGGTTTCGTGAAGAAGCCGCCGACGGCCCGCAACGTTATGTCGAGCTTTTCGCCAACGCACAGGTTGCGGTCGACCTTCTGCTGCTCACCTGCATTCTGCGTTTCACTGGCGGGGCCGAAAACCCCATGGCCATCTTTTACCTTTTCCACATGGCCATCGTCGCCTTGCTGCTGCAACGCTGGCAGGCAATCCTCAACGGCATCTGGGCTCTGACGCTCTACGCGGCCCTGGCGATCGGCGAGTGGCGCGAGTGGCTCACGCCGCATCACGAGTTCTTGCCACAGTGCCCGGCGAATTTGCACACCGAACCGGAATTCGTGTTCGTCTCGCTGGTGGTTGTGGGCTGCGGGATTTTTGGGACGTTGTACTTCACGCTCCAGATTGCCCGGCGGCTGCAAGAACGCGAGCAGGCCCTACGCGATGCCAACGAGGCCCTGCAAGGATCCCAGATCGCTATCCAGGACCTGCAGCAGCGACGGTCGCGCTTCATGCAAACCGCGGCGCATCAGCTCAAGAGCCCCCTGGCGGCAATCCAGACACTGACCGAATTGATCCGTGGCAATATCATCCCGCCGGAGGCGATTCGCGGGACGTGTGACAAGATTGTTCAACGTTGCCGCGAGGGCGTCGGGCAGGTTGCCGAGCTTCTGGCGCTGGCGCGGGTTCAGGAAGCCGACCCGCGGCGTCACGAGCGCAGCGAGGCTGACGTGCGCGCGGTCGTCTCGAGCCTGTGTGAGCGCTTCCGGGTGGTCGCCCAGGAGAAACAGGTCGAGCTGACCTGTCACATGCCGGAAACCGGCGAGCTGCGCATCAGCATTGATCCGCAGGACCTGAGCGACTGCGCCGGGAACCTGATCGATAACGCGATCAGGTACACGCCCGGACCGGGCAGCGTGACGGTGACGGTCTCGACCGAGACCCCGGCGAGTGGCCCGGCGGAGGTCTCGATCGCCGTGACCGATACCGGGATAGGGATCAGCCCGGAGATTCTGATCTCCAAAGACGGAATCCCCGCACACGCGCCGGTTTTCGACGCGTTTCGGCGGGGCAATAACGCGCTGACCGCCGGTATTCCGGGCACCGGTCTGGGGCTCTCGATCGTTCGAGAGATCGTGGAGCAGGCGGAGGGGCGAATTCGCGTAAGTTCCCGCCCCAAAAAAGGTTCCACCTTCACGCTCACCTTCCCGACCCGTCGGGCAACGGCGGCCGGCAAGGCTGCCGCAGATTGACGTGGATTGCGCCTTTGTGGGGCCGGGTTGGGGCCTCGGGCGGAATCCTGCCGATGCGCATTTGGCGCCGGAGGCATTGCGCGCTACGCTACACGCGATTCCGCAGCCGTGGCGGGTCACACGCCTGCTGAGGCCCGAGAATAGGCGGTTCCCGCGCTTTGGGGTGGAACGGGGTTTGCGCCAGGGAGCATGGAAACCTGTTGCCGACGGGGAACCGTTCTTCGCGGGACGGCGGTTTGACTTTCGGGGGGAACGGATCGACGCTCGCGGATGTGTACGCTGGCGTCGGCTCGGCCCAGAAAACTACGCGTCAACCACCTTGGAGAACCAAGCTCATGAGTGAAAGGCGTACGGTAACGATTGACGGGAACGAGGCGGCTTCCTATGTCGCCCACCGGTTGAGTGAGGTCATTGCGATTTATCCCATCACCCCCTCATCGAACATGGGGGAGTGGGCGGACGAGTGGTCCGCCAACGGCCAGCCAAACATCTGGGGCACGATCCCCGCTGTGATCGAGATGCAGAGCGAAGGCGGGGCATGTGCGGCGGTGCACGGGGCGGCGATGTCCGGCGCGCTGACCACTACCTTCACCGCCTCGCAGGGCCTGCTGCTGATGATCCCAACGATGTTCAAGATGGCCGGCGAGCTCACCCCGACCGTCTTTCACGTTTCCGCCCGCACGGTCGCGACACACGCGCTGAGCATTTTCGGCGATCACAGCGACGTGATGGCCTGCCGCTCGACCGGCTTCGGCGAGTTGGCGTCGGGGTCGATCCAGGAAA
>CAZDTB010000190.1:0-8564 GCA_964508075.1 uncultured Planctomycetales bacterium | reverse complement strand
AAGGCGATGCCCAAGCTCGACCTGCACGACCCGCAAGTCGACGACCAGACCGGCGAGCTGATCAACAAGGATGAGATCCGCCAGACCTTCGCGATCGTGAAGGGGGCTCAGCCCGAACTGATGCAGCCCCCGTTCTACGCGGTGGAGGCCGGTGACTTTTGGGAAGTCCCGGCGTTGGCGGGCTATGAGGACGATGATGAGGATGAGGAGGAGGAAGAGGAGGAAGAAGAGGCGCCCGCCTTTGCTGGTCGGGGACGAAGCGGTGGGCCGCTACCGCCTGGGGCAACCGCCGGGCGGGGCCGCACGGGTGGCGGGCGCGGCTCCGCTCGCAGCAGCGGTCGCGGTGCGGGGCGCGGGGGTATCGGCCGCGGTCGCGGCGGGGCCGTGGGCCGAGAAGGAGCAACCGGCGGTGGGGGCACCACTGACGCGCGTGCCGAGGCCGACGAGAAGCGTGCCGCGCGCAAGCAGATCCAAACCGACCTGAGCGACGCGAAGAGGATGCTGGGCCGGAAAGAGTACGACGCAGCGCGCCGGCTGGCCCAGGAGCTTATGCGGGACACGTATGCGACCAAGGGCGACCTCCGGAAGGCCCAGCAGATCATCAAAGCGGCGGAGCGCTGGCTCGAAATCCAGGCTGAACGCGCGGGCGGCCCCGGCGGCCTGCAGCGCGAGGCAATCGAGCTGATCACGAACCCGGCGACCGGCGAGCCGGCGGTCTGGTTTCATGACGACACGGTTGAAGGCGGCAAGACCTACCGCTATCGCATGCGGGTCAAGCTCTGGAACCGCTACGTCGGGCGTACGCGCTCGATGAAGGATCCCGAGGACGCCAAGCAACCGGTGGTCGTCGGTGACTGGTCCTTCCCCAGCGAGCCGATCACCGTCACCCCCAGCACGTTCTTCTTCGTCAGCGGAAGTCGTCCCGCCGATCAGTCCGCCAGCGTCGACGTCTGGAAATGGTGGAAGGGCTTCCGGAAGAAGCAGCGCTTCGACGTCGCGATCGGCGATGTGATCGGCGGCTCGAGCAAGATCAGGACCGGCGAGTACGACAAAGATGGCGATGAGATCGTAGCCGAAGTCGATTTCACCACCGGCGCCGTGGTGCTCGACCTGCGCTTCAACGACCCGGTCGAGCAACGCCGACGCGGCAAGGACGGAGTCTTCGACTACACCGAGAAGACCTCCACCGTGCTGGTCTATCTCGACCCGGCCGACGGGCAGGTCAAGGAGCGCGCCCTGATCTTTGACCGCCGCGATCCAAAGAAGAAGGAACTCGAGGACGAGGCTTGGTAGCGCAGCGCAGCCCGCACACAGACTGAAACGTGTGCGGTCCAAACACGGCTGACACAGCCGTGCCACGCGGGGAAGAGCCCGTTTGCGTGGTGCAGCCGTGTCAGCCGTGAAGCAGAAGCAACCAGATTGCTGGGCCGATCCAATTCGCTGACAGGAGTGATATGTCGGTTCGTCTGACCGTCCTGGGCTCCGGGACCTCACACGGCATTCCGATGATCGGATGCGACTGCGCGGTGTGCAGGTCGGATGACCCGCGCGATCGGCGCATGCGCACCAGCGCCGTCCTCAGCTACGACGGTTACAACCTGCTGATCGACACGCCTCCCGAGCTGCGCTTGCAGTGCGTCGCCTGCGACATCCGCCGGGTTGACGCGATCCTCTTCACCCACTTCCACGCCGATCACATCGTCGGGCTGGACGACGTCCGCCGCTTCAACTGGATCCAGGGCGGGTCGATCACGCTCTACGGCGACGCGGCGACGCTGGCCCGCGTGCGGCAGATGTTCACCTACGCCTTCGTCGTGGATCCCGACTATCCCAGCGCCAAGCCGGAGCTGGAGACCGCGGTGCTCGACGGCCCGCTGGAGCTGGGTGGGCGTCAAGTCATCCCGATCCTGCTGAAGCACGGCGCGCTGCCGGTCTTCGGCTTCCGCGTCGGCAACATCGCGTACTGCACCGACTGCAATCTCGTTCCGGACGAGTCGCGGGAGTTGCTGCGTGGGCTCGACGTCCTGGTCCTGGACGCCGTGCGCCGGCGCCCGCACGCGACGCACTTCAACCTCGAGCAAGCGGTCGAGCAGGCCCGGCAGATCGGCGCGCGGCAGACCTACTTCACGCACATTGCTCACGAGTTGAAGCACGCCGAAACGAACGCGCAGCTCCCGGTCGGTATGGAGCTGGCGTACGACGGGTTGGTGTGCGAGTCGGATTGAGCTATCAGGATCGAGCACGCGGCTGGCCCGCCATGTCACCCTTGACATGGCTCGCCATTTGGGTGGCATGGCCGTGTCGGCCGGCATAGCGCACGGGTCGGGTAGGACGCGTGTTACTCCGCCGGCTCCAGCACCCAGCAATCGAGCACGGTGGTCTTGCTGCACTGCACGATCACGCTGGTCTTGTCCTGGTTGAGCACGATCTCGCCGACGGGGTAGGTCCCGTCCGACTGGCGACTGTATTCGACCCTGCCGATCGGGTTGCCGTCCGTGTAGCTGACCGCGACGGTGCCGAAAGAGCGGCCGGTCTGCACGCGCAGACTCAGGCGATACTTGCCCGGCTGGTTCCAGGGAATCTCGATCTGAACCGGGTTCTCGGTGGTGATGGTCGCCGCCGCCTCGCCGGAAAACTCGAGCCCGCCGGCGTGCTTCTGTTGCTTCACACTGCCCCAGTCACTGCTGACGATGTTGCCTTCGATCTCCACCGCCCCGGGGATTCGCAGCCCCGCGAGCTGGAGCATCTCCGGCGAGAGCGGCTCGAATGAGTCAGGCGCCCCGGGCTGCCCGTACCAGTACACGACCGAGCTGTAATACACGTCGTCCGCTTGGTCGTACTGCCAATTCTCGAGCGTGAAGCGCAATGACTTCTGAAAGCTGACGCAATCGGCGAGCTGCCAGCGGTACATGGAGTTCTTGCCGATCGGCGAAACCAGGGTTGCTCCGTGCAAGGGCATGCGGATCGGCCGGAGCCCGGTTACGTTCCCGAAGTAGCCGGCGGTGCTGGTGCCGAGGATCGATGGGAAGGGCTCGTCGTCGAGCCGGATCTTGTGATCGCCCTCGCCCCACCACTGTTCGCGGGGGCAGTCGACGTTCAGGACGCAGCCGACCAGCCGGCCAGGCTGGGTGGTCTCCAGCATCGGAAAATCGAACGTCCGGCAGGGATCTTCGGTGCGCATGCGGGCCTTGAACCGCAAGGCATTGGCCGGGGGTGCGTCCCGCTCGACTTGCATGTACAGCATTACGCCGATTTCCCGATTCTTCTGCACGTTCTGGTTCTCGATCTCGATATGCGCGCCGTCGGTGAACGGCATCGGGAAGTAGCAGTACATGAACCAGCCTTCGTTGGCGAACTCGCCGGGCATCTTGGTGGCCAGGTCAGTCCCCATGACCAGGCTGTTGTACAAGTTGCGCGTGAAGCCCGTGCCGAAGAAAGCGGTCAAGGGGAGTTCCACGTCCGGCTGCGTCCGTCCGTCCCAGAAGATCCGCAGGATCAGGTTGTGCAGGGCGTGGCGTTCCCGCGGCTCGCGCTTGTCCGTGAGCGAGACCTGAAACGTCCGGATCGTTCCGGCACCGGTCAGGTCCCACTCCAGCTTGTCGCCGCCCTTGAGGTTTTTCTGCCCACCATGGGGTGCGGTGCGGCGCTTGCCGTGGAGTTGTTTCTCGGAGAGCCCGCGCCGAAGGGTTTTCGAGACCTCGTCCAACGCGGCCCGTGCTTGCTCGCCCAATTGCGGCTGGAAGCACTCGACGACGGTGGTGGGCGCGCAGGCGACGTAGTCGATCTGGTATTCACCCGCGAACTCTCGGCTCAGCACGCGGCAACTTCGCGCGAACCCGATCGGGAAGTAGGAAATGGCGGCACCGCCCGGGGGAATCACGTAGCTCAGCGGCAGGCCGAACGGTTCGACGCCCCCGTCAAAGAAGTCGCGCAGCGGCGCATCGATCACCCGCTCGTCATCGAGCACGATCCGGACATCGCCAGTCGGCTTTTCGCACCAGATGCGGGTCAGCACCCCAGGGCTCTTGATCTCCGCCATCACGTTCCAGCCGTCGTCGGTCGTGCGCAGAAACTGGCCGCGGTCGTTGTTGGCGTCCCAATGCACGTAGCGCCCCTCGCGAATCGTCGATTGTCGGCGGTCGTAGCTCGAGAACAACCCCGTCCGTTCGCTCGCCGGGGGCGGGACGAGCAGGCGATCGAGATCGATCAGCCGATGCAGCAAGTCTGCCTGCGTGACGCGCTCGGCGCGCGCGGCGGGTATGACCAGTATGCTCAAGAGACATGGAAGCCAGATCGGCGCGCGCACCTGCACACCTCCACACTGTGCCTGACGGGTCGGACCGGACAAAGATTCATGGGAAGTCCCGACGCTGCGATACATCACACGTTGAACTTAATGGTTATGAAGTCGCCGTCCTGAACGATGTAATGCTTGGGCTCGAGCCGCAGCTTCCCGGCGGCCTTGGCCGCGCGCATCGAGCCGGCGGCGTGCAGATCGTCGTACGCGACGGTCTCAGCCCGGATGAAGCCGCGTTGCAGGTCGGTGTGGACCTTGCCGGCCGCCTCCACCGCCGGCGTGTCTTTCGGGATTGCCCAGGCGCGCACCTCGGTGTCGCACCCGGTGAAAAAGACGATCATGCCGAGCGCGTCGAAACAGGCGCGGATGATGCGGTCGCGTGCCACGGTCTGGATTCCGTACCCCTCCATGAATTCGGGCCGGTCCTTTCGCTCCATCTGGATGATCTCGGCCTCGATTTCAGCACAGACCGCAATGGTGGCGGCCGCGTACGAGTCGCGGAGGGGGGGTTCATGGCCGATCTGGTCCTCGGCGACGTTGATCACGAGCAGCAGCGGCTTCTGCGTTAGAAAGCCGAAGCTGCGCAACATTTTCTCCTGCTCGCCGGGCTCAACGACCTCGCGCAGCGGTTGCTCGTTCTCGAGTGCCTCGCGGCAGCGTTGCAGGAGGGCGAGCTCGTGCTTTTGCTGGTCGTGGTCTTTGGTGGGCTTGGTGACGGCTTTCTCGAGCTTCTCGATGCGGTTGTCGCAGATGAACAGGTCTGCGAGCAGCATCTCATCGCGCATTTCGGCTAGGTCGCGCTGGGGATCGATCCGGTCGCCGTGCATCGGAACCGCTTCCGACGCAAAAGCCCGCACGACCGCCAAGAGCGCGTCACTCTGGCGCAAGGTCGGCAGGTGGTTGGTCAGCCCGGCGTGCTCGCGGTCGCCCTCGCCGCTGCCTGGCAGATCGATGAAATCGATCGCCGCCGCGGTTCGCCTCTTGGGCTTGAGCAGTTGCTCGAGCCACTCCAGCCGGGGCTCGGGGACCTTGACCGACGCCAGGTTCTCTTCGGCGAGCTTCAGGTGGTCGCGGGGGACACCCGATATCGCTGTAAACAGAGTTGACTTTCCGCAGTACGGGAATCCGACGATTGCCACTCGCATCGTCTGGTCTCGCGAAGGTCTGTGATGCGGTGAACTTCGGCGTGCGAGCGCGGCCGGCCGGCCCGTCCAGCCGACCAGGCGTCGTTGCTCGCCGTTACGCATAGGCTATACTACCCGGACACGTAGTGGGCGTGTAGATTGAAATGGGGGCTTTCCGGGAGATCGCCGAGTATTTGGCGCGGTCAGGCGGACTTATGCGACGGAAGCGGTTTCTGGCGACGACACTGGCTGCCATCGGCGTGATGGTGGGTGCGGGCTGTGGGCAGCCTTGCTATCCGGACGCCCTCGACGTGACGTTCGAGCAGGTCGATCTGATCCGCAACAGCGATACGCTTGAACCCCAGGAGATGCGCGACGCGTTGGCCGAGTACGGACTCGATCCGGTCACCATCAACGGCCTGCTTCGCGAAATCCGGCTCGCCAACCAGTTCGGCGCCGAGTATTCCCCCCCCTTGCGCTGCGCCTACGACAAGGTGACCGGCAATCAGCTCAGCAGCATGACCCCGGATGAGGTGCAGTACTACGGCGACGCGACCGACCAGGTGACGCTGGAGGACGCCGAGGCCCAGGCCATCGTTGATCTGTTCCAGGATCTGTTCCCGGAGGACAGCGCCGACTGGCAGACGGAGTTGGAGGAGTTTCTCGACGACCCGGCCAGCGAACTGCCGGACGGGATCGACGAGCTCAACTTGCGCAGCGTATTTGTCGATACAAGCACGGATTATGTGCGGGACAAGCTTTAGCAAGGAGAGATCGCCATGAGGACTTGCTCACTTTCTGCTCTGGCCGTGCTGGGTTGCGCTGTTTCGCTGGTTGCCACCGGCTGCCTTACGGCCGCTTCGCCGGAGAATGAGGTGACCTGGGCCGTTAAGGCCGCAGCCGGCAATCTGACGGAGGCGACGGCGACGGAGTGGCAGGCGGTGGCCGAGGTGATTGACGAGGTCGTCCCGGGAGTGGACGTGACCCTGACCGACGCGCAGGCCGAGGCGATCGTGGAGTTTGTCCAAGACAACGAAATCGACAATCTGGAAGACGTCGAGGCGCTCGTTGAGCAGGCCCAGACCGACCCGGAGTCGATCGAGATTCCGGATGGCTTCCTGGAGCTCTTTGGCGAGTTCAGCGACGAAGATTTCGACTCCTTTCCCGGCCGGCTGATGGAATAGGCGTACTGGCCGCTGGGCGCCCCGGCGCCCGGCGGCCCGCTTCTGAGCCGGCGCAGACGTAAGGGGCCTCGCCCGAGGTCTCCAGAACGTCAAGGCGGATTTAGGACACCCGCACTTGCCTGTGTGGGTGTTTTTCGCGTTTAATAAGTAGTGGGATCTGGTGGATTTGAGGGGCTGCGCCTACAGGCGCGGTCGACCTCTTGGACGAGGTGTTGGCATGTTTGCCGGCATCATTGAGGATGTTTGCAGGGTTGCCGCCGTACGGCTGGCTGCCGAGGCGGTGCGCCTCGAGGTCGACCTGGGCGACCTGCTGGATGACCTCGAACTCGGCGCCAGTGTGGCGATCAACGGGGCGTGCCTGACGCTGGCCGAGCGGCGCGGGTCGGTCGGCGGGTTCGACGTCGTGCCCGAAACCTGGCGCGTGACCAGCCTCAGTTCGCTTCAGGCCGGCGATCCGGTCAACGTCGAACGCTCGCTCCGCGTTGGCGATCGGCTCGAGGGGCATTTCGTCCAGGGCCATGTTGATGGCGTCGGCAAAATCGACCGCATTCAGCGCGACCAGGGCGAGTACAAGGTTTGGGTTTCCGCCGACGCTGGCTTGATGCGCTACATGGTTCGCAAGGGCTCGGTCGCGCTGGACGGCATCAGCCTGACCATCGTGGATGTCGAGGAGAATCGGTTCTCGGTCGCCCTAATCCCGACTACGCTGGAGCGGACCGTTCCCGGCCTCCGCCGGCCCGGTGACCCCATCAATATCGAGACGGACATTCTCGCGCGGCTGATCGTCGCCCAGCTCGAAGCCCTGACGGGTAGCGCCGACCGCGCCGCGTCCGGCGGGCTCACCTGGGAGCGTCTCCAAGAAAGCGGGTTTCTGACGTGAGGCCGGGTGGCGCGAACAACGGCAACGACAAGCCGCTGGTCGGCATCACGATGGGTGACCCGCTCGGCATCGGACCCGAAGTGATTGTCAAAGCCTTGGCCGACACGGAGCTGCGCAGGCAGGGGCGCTTCGTCGTTTTCGGCCTGCACGACGCCCTCGAATTCGCCGCCGACCAGGCCGAGATCAACCGTTATTGGTGGCGGGAACCCTACGACGGGCGTCCGCGTGTCGCCAGCGGCGTCCTGGTGGCCGACTTCGACGATCTTCCGCAGCCGCGGATCAACGGCCGCCATCGGCCCGATGAGATCGCTGGGCGGGCGTCGTTCCGCTTTGTGGAAGAGGCCATCGGTCACCTGAAGTCCGGGGCGATCGATGCGCTCGTCACCGGCCCGATCAACAAGGCCGCTTGGCACAAGGCCCGCTACAAGTTCCGCGGCCATACCGACCTGCTCGCTCGTCGGTTCGAAAACCGGCGCGTTGCGATGGCGTTCTTCGCCGACCACCTCCGCGTCGCGCTGGCGAGCAACCACGTGCCGCTCTTCGAGCTCCGTGATCGCTTCACGATCGGGCTGGTGCACCAGCCGATCGACCTGCTCGATCGGGCCCTACGCGAATGGTTCGGGATCGAGCGGCCGCACATCGGCGTACTCGGGCTGAACCCTCACGCCGGGGAGGGGGGCTTGCTGGGGGACGAGGAGCAGCGCATCATCGAGCCGGCCCTGGCGCTGGCGCGTAACTCGGGCCTCCATGTCACCGGTCCGCTGGTGCCCGACACGGCGTTCCTGCCCAGCGTGCTGGCGCGGTTTGACGGTTTGGTGGCGATGTACCACGACCAGGGGCTGATTCCGATCAAGATGCAGGCGTTCGATCGGGCGGTGAACGTGACGCTGGGCTTAGGGGCGGTCCGTACCAGCCCCAGCCACGGAACCGCCTACGAAGTCGCGGGCCGGAACCTGGCCACCGCCATCGCCATCGGCGAGGCCCGCGGGGTGGCCCTGCTGGCCTGCGCCAGCGAGGGCGTGACCGTCGAGGAGTTCAGCCCCTCCGAGGTCAAGCGCGCGGTGACCGGAAACGGCTCG
>CAZDTB010000189.1:0-8568 GCA_964508075.1 uncultured Planctomycetales bacterium | reverse complement strand
AGGGTCTGGAAACGCGCACTTTTCAGTCGCGTATGATCGGGACAGCGTCGCCGGAGGAGGTCTTCCACGCCGCCCAGATCATTCTGCGCCGCGAGTTCGGCCCGCTCACGATTGAATCCGATGGACGCGGCCTGGTCTCACAGCGGGTCGAGTATCGAACGTCCTCTGAGAGCGGGACCGCGCGGGATCTGTATGGCGGGCGCTCCACGATGGGCCGGATCGCCCACTTTGCCGTCGCCGAGCGAGGCGAAGACACGGTTGCCCGGCTGCGGATCGACATTGAGCGGCAGGACACCACTCGCCAGGAGGCGTTTCAGCCCGACCGGCACCGGATCAGCGATGCCCCCGGTCAGACCGCGATCGAGCGCGACGCCGCCACCACGACGCGACAGAACATGGTCTGGACCTTCGTCAAGCGTGATCGGCGGCTGGAGCGGTCCCTGCTGACGGAGCTCCAGGAACAGTTTGCCCCCGCGCCGGAGGAGATGCAGTCGGTTCAGCCCGCCGCCGATCGTCCAGCCGAAACCCCGTGACGCGCGGGTCTCCGTGCTTTCGTAACACTGCAAAGGTGAAGGGATTTTTCTAATGCAAGACGTTCTTACGCGGCCGTTGGAGGAAAACGACCCGGAACTGGCCGAAATCATCAGGCGCGAGGAGGAACGCCAGCAGAACACGCTCGAGCTGATTGCCTCGGAGAACCACGTGTCCGTCGCCGTCCGTAGCGTGACCGGCTCGGTCTTCACCAACAAATACGCCGAGGGCTATCCCGGTCGGCGGTACTACGGCGGCTGCTCGAACATGGACGCGGTCGAGGATCTCGCGCGCGAGCGGGCCAAGAAGCTCTTCAACGCCGAGCACGCCAACGTCCAGCCGCACTCCGGCGCGTCGGCCAACATCGCGGTTTACATGGCCTGCCTCAACCCGGGCGATACCATGCTCTCGCTCGACCTGGCCCACGGCGGGCACCTCTCGCACGGGCTCAAGGTCAACATCAGCGGACACCTTTACAACATCGTGCCCTACGGCGTCAGCCGCGAGGATGAACGGATCGACATGGCGGAGGTCCGCCGACTAGCGCGGGAGTGCAAGCCCAAGGTGATCCTGGCCGGCTTTTCGGCATACCCGCGGGTGCTCGACTTCGAGGCGTTCAGCGAGATTGCGAAGGAAGTCGGCGCCCGGCTGATGTCGGACATCGCGCACATCGCCGGACCGATCGCGGTCGGTCTGCATCCGACGCCGGTGCCGTGTAGCGATTTCGTCACCACGACCACGCACAAGACGCTGCGTGGGCCGCGGGGCGGGATGATCCTGTGCCACGAGCAAGAGGCCAAGCTGGTCGACAAGTGGGTCTTCCCGGGCACACAGGGTGGGCCGCTGATGCACATTATCGCCGCCAAAGCGGCCGCCTTCGGCGAGGCGCTCAAGCCCGAGTTCAAAGAGTATCAGCAGCAGATTCTCGACAACGCCAAGGCGCTGGCCGAGTCGCTGCAGTCGCACGGGTATCGGCTGGTTTCCGGCGGCACCGACAACCACCTGTTGCTGGTCGACCTGCGCGACGTGCACCCGGACCTGACCGGCAAGCAGGCCGAGGCCTGGCTCGAAGCCGCCGGCATCATTACCAATAAGAACATGATCCCCTTCGACGAGCGCAAGCCGACGCAGACTTCCGGTCTGCGGCTGGGCACGCCGGCCCTCACGACCCGCGGGATGCAAGAGACCGAGATGCGCACCGTGGCGGGTCTGATGCATCGAGCGATGTCGGCGGGCGGTGATGAAGCGGTGGCGGATAAGCTTTGCAACGAAGTGCGTGAACTTTGCGCACAATTTCCGGTTCCGCACGCGTGATCGGTCGGCCGCTCCGCAACATTCTGTGGGACCCGCTCTCAGCCGGTCATCTCCGGCGCGAGCCTGCAATCGGTCTGTGCGGGATGCTGGTCACTTTTCTGTTGTCGGTCGCCGGTTGCACCGGCAGCGGGCGGCTGGAGTTTGCCTCGCTGGATTTCAAGGCGATCGACCCGCCGGCACCACGCGTGTCGCCCCTCAAAGTGCAGGAATGTTACTGGTGGACCGATCAGGACGGCCAGGTCTGGATCGCGATGCAGCATCGCGGAATCGCGTTCTTCAACCCCAGGCTGCGATTCGAATTCCAGTTGTCACTCGCGCTCGAGCAGCTGCCGGCCGGTCAGGCCCGCAACTATCAGCTCCGTCGCCGCGAGCTGCGGGCCCGGCTCAAGTTCGGCCCGTGGGAGAGCCGCTTCGCCTCGCAGCTCGGCATCGCGGCCCTCTACCGCGAGTCGGGCGACCGCTTGCGCGGCGGCGTGCGCGTGCAAACCACGCGCGTCTCGCTGCAGTTTCTGGGAGGTTGGAGCGAACCGGTCCGTTACCTGATGCTGGGCTCGTTTGTCGCGGTACACGACGAGCAGCGCGGGCGTGCGATCGCGGAAGCGACCGAATCCGCCGGCTGGGACAGAGATGCGCCCGTCCGCCCGGCGTCGCAACCCGCAACGGCACCCGCTAGCGCTGAGATGAAGCCTTGATGATTCGGCAGATCGCATAACAGGCGGCGACCTGTATGCGCGCGTCGTCTTCCCTTTCGGCCAGCCGTTGCAGCGCGGGCAGCGCACGAGCCTGCCCGATGGCGCCCAGCGCCAGGGCGGCGTTCGAGCGGACCTGCATCGTTTCGTTGTCGTCTTCCGCCTTAAACGTCAGCGAGTTGAGCGCCAGCTCATAGCCCTCGTCGACGCCGAGCCGGCCCAACGCACGGGCGGCGATCAGGCGTGCCTGGAGATAGTCGGCATCGCTGTGGAGTCGGTACTCCAGGGCTTTGCGCGTCGTCGGCTCAGCCAGCTCGACCAGCGTTTGCAGCGCCAGCAGAACCGTGACCGCGTCGCTCTTGAGCGTGTATTCCATGAGCTTGTCGAGGCTGTCGCGGTCGCCGAGCTTGGCCATCGCCGACTCGATCTGCACAGCGACGTACCCGGAGTTCTCGCGGGCGGCGGCGAGGCTGAGGCGTTTGAGGGCTTTCGGCTCGCCTAGCTCGCCGATCAGATACGCCGCATCGGCCCGCAGCTTCTCGTCGGGATGATCGCTCAGCGTCAGCACGAGTACGCGCCCGGAATCCGCCTCGCCGCACCGGTACGCGGCGAATGCCGCCGCCAGTCGCACGCGTGGGTCGGGATCGGCCTCGGTCAGTCGCAGCAGCGCTTTACGCGAGGCGGTGTCGCGGGCCTGGCCGAGGGCGACACAACCGGCGAAGCGCACCAGTGGCGCATCGCTGGTGACCGCCTCGCGAAAAACCGGGAGGTTCGTGTCCGGAGCCAGGTTCACCAATGCCTCGATCGCGTTGGCTCGCACCGGCCCGAGCCCGCCTTGCGCGGCCCGCAGCAGCAGCGACATCGCCCGATGTTCGAGTTGAGCTTGTTGCTGGGGTGACAGGCTCACATTCGGATTCTGGCATGCCCCGCAAAGCAAGGCGCCGATTGCCGCCAGACCGCCGAGTGGTCGGGAAAAGTGCATTTACCTGCCTCGCTTTCTCGCCCGCCGGGTCAGCAGCCATTTCTGCAGGTTGTATACCCAGCGCGTCACGATCGCGCCGCCCCACAGCGCAGAGGCACAGAGCACGCACAGAATGGCAAACCAGTCGCCGAGACGCCCGTAGCAACTGGTCCGGTCGTCGAGCTTGACTCTGGCAACGCGGTAGCCCACCAACCCGGCGCCGTAGGCGCGCCCCTCCTCCTCGACGAGCGAGTACATTCGTCCGTTGGGGTCGATGAACCCGCTGACCCCGGTGTTGACGGCCCGCGCAATCGCGACGCGGTTCTCCACGGCGCGAAACACGCAGATCGCCAGATGCTGCGGCAGCTCTGCACTGTGCAGAAACCAGCCGTCGTTGCTGATGTTGACCAGAAAGTCGACCCGCCGCTGCCCGCCTTGCCACACGAACCGGCGCGGCACGTAGGGGACCGTGTCCTCGTAGCAGATCGGCACGCCGAAACGCGTGGTCTCCGCGCCGACCTCGAGGTTGAAGACGGTGTACCGCTCACCCGGCGAAAGCGAGTACTCGATCGTCCCGCCGTAGCTGAACGGGCTGAGCTCGTTGAGCCGTCGGTAGAGCCAGTGCAGGTCCAGCCCGAGGAAGCGCGCGTTGCGGAAGGGAACCACCTCGCCGAACGGGACCAGGTGAATCTTGTCGTAGCGCTCGCGGCGCTGCTCGCCATTCTGGTCGTAGACCAGGGCGGAGTTGAAGCGCCTCTGTCCCGGGTACGCCTCTTCCGGCAGGACTTCCAGCGACACGGATCCGACCACGAGGCTGACCGGCGGGCCGCCCTCGGCCGGTAGGCGCGGCAGTTCGTACTTCGGCTGGCCGGCGCGAATGCTGGCATTCAGGGCCCGCTCAAAGCGGGCAATCACTTGGTTGACCTCGGCATAGTCTCCCCGAGCGAAGGCCGAGGTGGCGCTGTGGCAGAGTTTGCCGTATTGCCAAGTGAGGGCCGACACTCCTTCGGGCGCTTGCAGCTCTTCCTCGACGAAGTCGATGTTCTGGGTGGACCCCCAGGCCGTTTCGGGAAAGACCAGCAGATCAGGCCTTTCGCGCGCCGCCTCCGCCCCGAGCGCGAGATACTTCGCGAAGACGACGTACTGATGCTCACTGTATGGTTCCCGGCTCCATTGCGGGAAATCCTCCTGGACGACCGCGACGCGCGGGCCATCTTCGAAGTCGCCCTGGCCGAGCCGATACTGGCCGTACAGAATGTTCCCGATCAGCACGAGCCCGGCCGCGGCCGATCCGAGCACCGCGTTCAGCAACCGCGGTCGTGCGCGCGTCGGTCGCCACCAGCACAGCAACCATTCGACCAGCACCCCGTTGACCAGGGCGACGATGAACGTGACGCCGTACGCCCCGACCGTGTCGCTGATCTGGATGAAGCGGAACTGCTGGTAGAACGCATGCGCGAGAAACAACCAGGGAAACCCGGTCATGACCCAGCCGCGGAGAAACTCGCAGGCGACCCAAATGAAGGGCAGCGACCAGACTGGCGAGATCCCGGCCCGCCGACCGGTGCGGACGGCCCATGCCGCCAGCGGCCAATAAACCGCGAGATAAAACGCGAGCGCGAAGAATCCTAATCCGGTGACCGGCATCAGCCACTTCAGGTTCACCAGGAAGAAGACCCACCCGAGCAGGAAGCTGCCCCAGTGTGCCACCCAGGGTCGCTGGACCCGGCAGACCGCCACTGCCCACGGCACCAGGCCGACAAACGCCAGCGGCCAGACGTCTCGAGGCGGGAAGATGAGCGAAAGGGAAATCAGACTGAGCGCGAACAGCCCGAGCACCATCAGCAGATCGCGCCACAGCGGGCCGACAATGTGCGCTGCAGCGCGGCCCGGCTGCCGGTCGTCATCGCTCTTCGACACGGTGCGCTTCATCGCGGCAAGTCGAGCGGGATGAAACGGACGGTTTCGCCTCGCGGGGCGGCGGGGGCACCCGCGGCTCGATAGAGCAATGCGTTGGCGATCGCCATCCCGAACGGATCGCCCGAGCCGCGCCAGACCAGTGGCGACAGGTAGACCTCCCCATCCGAACCGGCCGACCACTCGGCCGGCTGGTAGATCGGACGCTCACCGCCCGCCGGCAGGTCAGCCTCGAGCGAGCCGGCGACGTGCGGCGGCTTGCCGACCGGCAAACCCTGCAACCCTTCCAGCACGACCCGTCCAAATAGCAGAAAGCAAACCGCGCAACTGACCGGGTTGCCCGGCAAACCGAGCACCCAGCAGCCGGTCTCCGAGTGGCCGATCCGCAGCGGCTTGCCCGGCCGGAGCCGCGCCCCGTTCACCAGCCAGCGCACCCCCAATTCCTCGAGCAGCCTGGGCAGCAGGTCGTGCGTCCCTTTGGACATGCCGCCGTTCACGCACAGCAAGTCGTTGGCAAGCCCCAGCTCCAGTGAAGCCCGCAGCGCGGGCGGATCGTCGGGGCAACGCCCGAACATCACGGTCTCGCCCCCGGCCTGTCGGATCAGCTCTTCCAGTGCGACGCTGTTGCTGTCGTGGATCTGCCCTTGTTTCAGCTCCGTGCCCCGTTCGACCAGTTCGTCCCCAGTGCTGAGTTGGGCAACCCGCGGGCGCGAAAAGACCTCGACGCGGTCGATCCCGGCGGCTACCAGGGCCGCCAGCGTGCCCGCGCTGATCCGTGTGCCAGCCTGCGCCAGCAGCTCGCCTGTCCGCCGGATCGACGCTTGCCGCTCGACGTATTGTCCGACGTCGGGATGGTCGTCAAGTTCGACGAACCCGTCGCCGGCTTCACGTGAGTGCTCGACCATCACGACGGCGTCGGCGCCGGACGGGATCGGGGCGCCCGTGTTGATGCGAATGCAAGTTTCCACGTCGAGCGGGCCCGGGAGCACCGCCCCCGCCCGGATCAGCCCCACGCTGCGCAGCCGGGCCTTGCCGCGCTCAAAATTGCAGGCCCGCACCGCGTAGCCGTCCATCACCGCGCGATCGAAGGGGGGAAAGTCCTGGGCTGAACGCGCGTCGCCGGCCAGCACGCAGCCGATGGTTTCCTCGACCGGCAGCGTCCGAGGCCGGCCAGGTCGCACCTGCGCACGCAACGCCTCCCAGATCCGGTCGGGCGTCGCCGCCTCCAGGGTCTCGAAGCTCATGGCCGCGATTGTCCGGAGAGGCGTCCGCAGCGTCAAGCGACCCGACGCCGCAGATGACCGTCCGTTGCAGCCGGAGCCAGCCGGGAATCGCTGCGCGGGCGGCGCGCCTTCGGCAAGTCGTGGATGACACGCGCCGAGCGCACAATCGGTCCCGATTGCCCCGCGCCTCACTCTTACAACGCCTATGAAAACCGGGTGGCACGGGCGTCTCGCCCGTGTTGCCACCGGCGGGACGCCGGTGCCACCCTGGTTCTGTTAGGGACTTTCAGAACATCCACCGCAACCGGGCCGCTTGGGCGTTTGCCGCGACGCAACGTCCGATCATCCTTGGAAATCGCACTGACCAGCGTGTCAAGATCGCCCGGCCAGCGTCTATACTGATGTGGGGCCGCGCGGCAAGTGGATGTGCACATGGTCAAACTCACCTGCCCGAACTGCGCCGCGACCACCACGGTGGCAACCGATGCCCAGGCTGGCGCCTGTCCACGCTGCGGGCATTCGCTCACGGCAACGGACGGCACGGGTGCGCGCCCAACGCAAACCTGCATCCCCGAGTCGAACGATCCCCCGGCCGAGTCAGACGTCGCCGATGGGGCCCTGCTCGCGGATTTGCGAGAGGCCTTCGAACTCGATGCGGACGCGCTCGGTTCCGCCGGGGCTTGCCGGCTGGCTGTCGGTGCGGGCAGCAGCGGCGCGTTCAGACACTCCCTCGCGGCAAGCGCGCTGCCCTCCGGAAGCCGCCTGGACGACTTCGAGATTATTGACGAACTCGGGCGGGGGGGGATGGGGGTTGTATATCGTGCCCGGCAGGTGTCGCTGGGACGCCAGGTTGCCTTGAAAGTGCTGCCGGGGTGGGCCCGATACGGACCGTTGGCGGTGCAACGCTTTCGAGTTGAGGCCCAGGCCGCCGCCCGGCTCCACCATACCAACATCGTCCCGGTGTATGCCCAGGGTGAGCACGACGGACACTGCTACTACGCCATGGAGTTGGTGGACGGCGTCGGCCTCGACGCCGCGATCCACTCGCGACCCGACCTGCTCAGCTCAACGCCCGGGCAGGACAGCTCTTCGGCCTGCGGCCTGGCCGAGCCGGGCCGTCCGCAGCCCAGAAACCCGGCGCGCCAAGCTGCCGACCGACGGCCACCCGCCGGCCCTCGCGGTTCGGATCATGCGGCCACGCCCGGGTCCGCCTGGAGCAGCGCGGACTACCGCCACTTGGCCGCCCTGATCTCCGACGTCGCGGACGCGCTCGAGTGCGGGCACCGGCACGGCGTGATTCACCGCGACGTCAAGCCCCACAATCTGCTGCTCGGGAAGAACCACCGGCTGCACCTGACCGATTTCGGCCTCGCGCGGCTGACCGACGAGCCGCACCTGACGGTTAGCGGCGAGGTGATGGGAACGCCTGCGTACATTTCCCCCGAGCAGGTGCGCGGTGAGACCAACCGCATCGATCACCGCACAGACATCTATTCGCTCGGGGTCACGCTCTACGAGCTGCTCACGCGGCGAAAGCCGTTCGACGGGAAAACCCGCGAACAGATCATTATTGGCATCTGCACCACCGAGCCGGTCGCGCCCCGCCGCCTCGACCCTCGGATCCCCATCGACCTCGAGACAATCTGCCTGCGGGCGATTGAGAAGGAGCCCCATCGCCGATATCCGTCCGCGGCGCTGCTGGCCGAGGACCTGCAGCGGTTTGCCGACGGCCGACCGATCCTCTCGCGACGCAAGAGCCGCCTGCAGAAAGCCGCCAAGTGGACGCGCCAACACAAGACGCTCACCGTCGCAACCGCTGCCGTCGTCGCCGTCTGCCTGCTGGCCGTCGGGCTGGCCTGGAGCATAAGCGCCGCCCAATCCCGCCAGGCGCGGCAACTCCTGTACGACGCCTACGAGCAACTGGCTTACTTCG
>CAZDTB010000188.1:0-8602 GCA_964508075.1 uncultured Planctomycetales bacterium | reverse complement strand
CAGCGCCCCGCGAAAACCGTCACTTCTCTCACCATCGTGAGAAATGCGGGCTAGGGCAGAGAGCCGTCGGGCCCAGGCGAACCCTGCTGAGGGATGGCACAGTTGACACATCCACCGCCGGTCTGCTAGATTATCCACCCCGGCGTACGCCACGGCCGGGATCTGCCCGCTCGCAAGGGGCGTGTGGGCGCCGGTCAAGCGACGGCGCGCATAATGGGTCTCCTGCACCGCAGCTTGGGGCGCAGGCCTCCGAGCGGGTCCGCTACTGCGGCCTCTGTATTGCAAACGTGGCGAGTCCGACGGCAGATGCATGAGTAGATGTGCTGCGCTCGGATACCCGGTGGTGTAATGGTAACACTCCAGGTTTTGGTCCTGGTATTCCTGGTTCGAGTCCAGGCCGGGTAGCTTTGTCTGGGAGAGCTGTCAGCTCTCAGCTGTCAGCGTGGAGGTGCCGGCGTGTGCGGCACGGTGGTCGGGGCGTTGCCGACCCCCGGTTGGCCGCTTGACGAGGAGTTGTCCGATGAACGACATCTGCGTGTTTTCGGGTCGTAGCACGCCGCAACTGGCCGAGCGCGTGGTCAATTATCTGGGCATCTCGCTGGGACGCACGCAGCTGGAGAACTTTCCGGACGGCGAGATCTCGCTCAAGCTGTTTGAGGACGTCCGCGGACGCGACGTGTTCGTGATCCAATCCACGTGTAGCCCCGGCAACAACAACCTGATGGAACTGTTGATCTTCGTGGATTGTCTTAAACGCGCCTCGGCCGACCAGGTCACCGTCGTAACTCCCTATTTCGGTTACGCTCGGCAGGATCGCAAGGACGAGGGCCGCGTGCCGATCACGGCGAAGCTGGTGGCCAACATGCTGACGGTGGCGGGGGCCGACCGTGTGCTGACGCTCGACCTGCACGCCGCCCAGATCCAGGGCTTCTTCGACATCCCGGTCGACAACCTTTCGGCCCGGCCGGTGATCACGGCGTTCTTCGAGTCGCTCGACGTGGGGCCGCTGACGGTCGTCAGCCCGGACATCGGCAACGCCAAGCAGGCCCGCGTCTACGCCGAGCGGCTCGGCGGCGAGCTGGCGATCATCGACAAACGTCGAGTCAGCGGCTCGGAAGCGGTTTCATATAACATCATCGGCGACGTGAAGAACAAGACCGTGCTGATGGTCGACGACATGATCGCGACGGCGGGGACGGTCGCACAGGCGGCCAAGATCGTCCGCGCGCGCGGGGCCAAGCGGGTGGTGGTGACGGCGACGCACGGCGTGCTGTGCGGGGAAGCGATCGAGCGGCTTAACGGCGCCGCCATCGACCACCTCGCGATCACCGATACCATCCCGCTGACCGACCGGGCCCGTCAGCAGTTGCCGAACCTGACAGTCCTCACAGTCAGCGAATTGTTGGGCGAAGCCATTCGACGGATTCATCGCAACGAATCGGTTTCCAGCCTGTTCATGAAGTAGGCGTGCGAAGGAGTACGCGATGCAGATCGCAGTCATTCAAGGCGAAACACGTAAGACAGGCGGGCGCCACGCGAACCGCCGACTGAGGAGGCGCGGCTTGGTGCCGGCGGTCATCTACGGGCACGAGCGGACCCCGGAGACGATCGCCCTGTCGCGGCACGACTTGCTGCTGGCGCTCGAGCACGCCCAACACGTGGTCAAAGTCTCGGTTGACCAGCAGGAAACACAGTATCTGCTCAAGGACGTGCAGTTCGACCACTTGCAGCACGAGCCGATCCACGCCGACCTGATGCGTGTCGACCCCAGCGAGCGCGTCCGCGTCAATGTCGGAATCGAGTTCCGCGGCGAGCCGCACGGCATCCACGAGGGCGGCGAACTGATCCACGTGCTCACCGACCTCGACATCGAATGCCCGCTCCTGAACATCCCGGAGATGCTGCAGGTCAAGGTCGACCACCTCGGCGTCGGTCAGACGCTGCACGTTGGCGAGCTCGAACTCCCCCAGGACGTCACCACCCATCACAAGCCCGATGACGTCGTCGCCACCGTACGCGCCAAGCGCGGCGGCCTTGAGGCGGCGGCCGAAGAGGAAGCCGAAGCCGAGCCCGAGGAGGCCGGCGCCCAGCCGGAGGTCATCGGACGGGCGGCCAAGGAAGAGGAGAGCAAAGGTGAGGGTGAGGGCTAGCCGTGAAGCTCGTCGCCGGCCTTGGCAATCCCGGCCCGCGCTACGCTCAAACGCGCCACAACGTCGGCTACGCGGTGGTCGACCGGCTGGCCCGACGGTGGGGCGTGAGCGTGGAGAAGTACGAGCGGCGTTACGAGGCGCTGCTCGGGGACGGCCAGGTCGCGGACGAGCGCGTGCTGCTGCTCAAGCCGCAAACCTACATGAACCTCAGTGGGCGCAGCCTGTTGGCGGTAACGCAGTTTTACAAGCTGGCCTGCCCGGACCTGCTGATCGTCTGCGACGATCTGGATTTGCCGGTCGGGCGCATTCGCCTGCGAGCCGGCGGGTCGGGCGGCGGCCAGAAGGGTCTCGAGAATATTTTGTTGCGTCTGGCCAGCAACGACATTCCCCGCCTGCGAATCGGGATCGGCAAGGTCGACAAGTCCGTTACGTCGGAATATGTCCTCAGCCGCTTCATGCCGGACGAGTGGGAGGCGGTCGAGCAGGTCGTCACCGCCGCGGCCGACGCGGTCGAGTGCTGGCTGGATAAGGGAATCGAGGCGGCGATGAACCGGTTCAACCCCGAGCGTGACAGCCAAACGCGCGGCGAGCGCAAAACCTTGAGCGACGACGCGTCACAAGGAGAATCGTCTTGAAACGCTACGAAGGAATGTTTCTGTTCGACAACACGGCCCTGCACGAGTGGTCGGATGTGGAGGCGGAGGTCCGCCGCCTGTTCGAGCGCATCCACACCGAGCCGCTGGTGTGCGTCAAGTATGACGAGCGCAAGCTGGCCTATGACATCAAGGGCCGCAAGCGCGGCACCTACGTGCTGACGTACTTCGACGCGGATCCGCAGCGCATCACCGACCTGGAACGCGACGCCCGGCTCAGCGAACTGATCCTGCGCACCATGGTGCTCCGCACCGACAAGCTCAGCGAGGAGCGCCTTGCCGAGCTCAAGACCCGCACGCCCGACCAGCCGCTCCAACCGATTTCGAGCGATGGGCGGCGCGGGGAGGGTGGCCCCAGGGCCCGCTCTGAAGCGCCTGATAAACCGGAGGAAGAGGCAAAGGCCACCAAAGGGGCCGAGGTGGAAACGGCCACGGCGGTCGAGGCCAAACCGGCCCCCGAAGATAAAACCGAAGCCATCCCGGAGCCCGCTCCCGAACCTGACGCAGAGGCACCACCGCTCGAGGAAGCGCCCGGGGACAGGCCGGCGGACGAGTAGCCGGTTGGCAAACCCGGCATGGGCTGGGGGTACCGATTGGGAAGCCGGGTTTCGGAAATGGGGGGAGAATGAGAGGGCAACATGGCCAACTACAACAAAGTCATCCTGGTCGGCAACCTGACCCGCGACCCGCAGTTGAAGTACCTGCCAAACAACACTGCGGTCTGCGAGTTCGGCATGGCGATCAACCACCGCTGGCGCGACCGTGACGGAAACCAGCGCGAGGAGGTGTGCTTCGTGGACCTCGCCGCCTTTGGTCGCCAGGGCGAAGTGATCAACCAGTACATGTCGAAGGGCCGACCGATGTTGGTGGAAGGCCGGCTCAAGCACGACACCTGGACCGGACAGGACGGGCAAAAGCGATCCAAGCACAGCATCGTTGTTGACAACTCCCAGTTCCTCGGATCACGCGAGGCTCCCGGACAGGGCGGGGGCGGATACGACCGCGCCCAGGGCGGCTACGGTCAAGGAGGCGGGCATGACCAAGCCGGACCCGGTCCTGCCGGCCCCGCACCGGACAGCGGTGCGCCCGAGTCGGCGCCTCCCGACGCCGTCCCACCCACGGGCAGTGATATACCGTTTTAGGCAAGTAACAGACCAGAGGTGAGTAATGGCCAGAAGAATGCAGAGACCCAGAGGCCGCGACGGCCGCAAGCGAAAACGCAAAACACGCCGCGGCGGAGACGCCGCTCGGTTTCGCGGCGGTCGTCTGAAGCTCGACGAGATCGACTATAAGGACGTCGCCACCTTGCAGCGGCTGACCAGCGCCCAGGGCAAGCTGTTCTCCCGCAAGCGCAGCGGCCTGAGTGCCCCGGCCCAGCGGCTGGTCTCACTGGCGGTCAAGCGCGCCCGGTTCATGGCCCTGCTGCCCTACGTCAGCTAGCGACGCCGACCCAGACCGCCTTACGAACACACGGAGAGAATCCATGCGACTGCTATTGCTCAAAGACATTCGCAGACTCGGGCACGTCGGCGACATCGTTGAGGTCACGACCGGCTACGCGCGCAACTGCCTGATCCCGCAGCGGTTGGCGACCGACCCCACCGAGGAGAACATCCAGGCGATCGGACAGGAAAAGAAGCGGGCCGCCGCCGAACGCGCCCACCGCCTCAAGGAGTTCGAGTCCTTGGCGGAACAGATGGCGGACGTGACCGTGACGGTCGAGGCCCCGGCCAACCCCGAGGGCACGCTGTACGGCTCGGTCGGCGCGAAGGAGATCGCCGCAGCCCTGCAAGCCTTGGGGCACCCGGTCCTGCCCGAGCAGGTCCTGCTTGATACCCCGATCCGTACGCTGGATAATCGCAGCGTCACCTTGGAGTTCGCAGACGAGTTCACGGCCCAGATCAAGCTCTGGGTCGTCAGGGCAGGGACGACCGAAGATGACGACGCCAGCGCAGAATCGGGATCAGACGACCAGGGACGCTTCGAGCCCGACCACGAAGACGAAGACGAAGACGGCGGCATCGGTTAGCCGCGGCAGCGCCTACGAGCGCGAGCTGCCCCACGCGCTCGACGCCGAGCGCGCCCTGCTCGGGTCGATGCTGCTGAACGACGCGGCGATCAGCGAGGCGATCACGGCCCTGAAGGACACCGGGCCGTCGCTGTTCTGGCTGGAGCAGCACCAGAAGCTCTACGACCTGATCCTGGAGCTCTGGAAGGCAAACAAGGCTCTGGACGGCGTGGTCCTGAAGGACGAACTCAAGCGCAGCGGCGAGTTCGACCGGCTGGGGGGATACGATTTCCTCGGCAGTCTGATCAGCAGCGTCCCATCGGCGCTGCGGGTCAACGAATACGCCCAGATCGTGCGCGATAAGGCGATCCTGCGCCAACTGATCGGCGCCACGCACCGCGCCATGGACGCCGCCTTCGACGACCGGCTCCCCACGCCGGAGATCCTCGATATTGCCGAGCGGGAGATCTTCGACGTCACCGAGAAGCGGGTCACCGGGGCCGCCCAGCCGCTGCCCGATCTGATCGAGGCGGTCTTCCAGAGAATCCAGGATCTGGACGGCAGCGCCGTGACCGGGGAACCGACCGGCTTCTTCGAGCTCGACGAGCTGACCTGCGGCATGCAACCCACCGAACTGATCATCGTGGCCGGCCGGCCGTCGATGGGGAAGACCGCCATCGGACTGAATATGGCCGAGCACATCGCGCTGGATGAGAATCCACCACGCCCGGTGCTGTTCTTCTCGCTCGAGATGAGCTCTCAGCAGGTGGCCCAGCGGATCCTCTGCAGCCGCGCCCGGGTCGACTCGCAACGCCTGCGGCGCGGCAAGCACAGCGCCGAGGAGCTGCAACGGCTGATGGCGGTGGCGGACGAGATTCGCGGGCGACCGCTGCTGGTCGACGACACCTCGAGCCTCTCGATTCTCGAACTGCGGGCCCGGGCGCGGCTGGCGTATCGCAAGCACGGAATCCGCGCGATCTTCGTGGACTACCTGCAGCTCATGCACACGCCGGGCGCGGAGAGTCGGCAGCAGGAGGTGGCGGAGATTTCGCGTGGGCTCAAGGCGCTGGCCAAGGAGCTCAAGGTCCCGGTGATCGCAATGGCGCAGCTCAACCGCAAACTGGAGGATCGTGGCGGCAACCGCCCGCGGATGAGCGACCTGCGCGAGTCGGGAGCGATCGAGCAGGATGCCGACCTGGTCGCGTTGCTGCACCGCGAGTCCTACTACAAGCTCGGTGAGGACCAGGATGTCGATGAGGATCCCGCCGCGGAGCTGATCATCGCCAAACAGCGCAACGGCCCGGTCGGAACCGTCAAGCTGCACTTCAACCGGCAGTTTACGCGTTTCGACAACCCGCAGTATGGCGACCGCTACCAAGACACCTACGAAGCACAACCCGCCGGCGACGTGAGCTTTCCGTAGCGACAGCCGCCGCGCATTCACAGCGCTGGGCCCTACCGGAGATCGCCGGTGCCGCGAATCACCGGCCAATAATAGCTGGCTCGCGGGCACGCCGGTGCCAGCTTTGACACCGCGCGCGGCGGGTCGGTAAAATGAATCCGCAGGTTGGGGCTAAGTCCTCACCGTGCGATTGGTGTGCCTTGGAACACTGTAAGAGGGCAATTCACCTGCGCACCGGGGATCGCGGAACCGATGGTGCCATTTCGGCCTGGCTCGAGCGCCACGGCGTTGAGGTCGTCGCCTGTGCCGATGCGTTCGAAGCCTGCACATTCGCGCTGACCCATAGCGCGGCGACGCCCGATCTGGCCTTGGTCGGCGCCGACTGGCTGGCGCCCGACGAGCTCGCCATCATCGGCTACTTTCGTGAGACCTGGCCGGGCGTCACCACCGTTGTCTACGGCAGCGCGCCGGCCACTGCCGGTTTCGAAGCGGCTCCTCCGACGCTCGTTCAGCGCTCGGCCACCGCGGTGCGGCGTATGTTGGCGGATGCCCCCGGCGCGCTGCTGGAGGAATCGCTCAAAGCCCTGCGGGCGCAAGCGCCGCTGGACGATGGCTGGCGGCCACAGCCCAAGCTTCCGCCGTCCGCAGAGCCCCAGGCACCTGCCGCGGGAACGGCCCTTCCGCGTCCCGCAATCCAGACGCGGGATACGCAGGCGCTGGGCAGCGAGTTCACCCCGCGCCTCACCGGGCAAGACTCCGAGACGGCAAGCGGGCCACCGCCCCCGGCGCCCCAGACGATACTGACGCGGGAAGAATTGGCGGCGCTGCTGGACGATGACGAGAAATAACGGATTGGGGCTCCAACGGAGCGGATCGAACAGCCAATGAACCACAAGGCGCGACTACTTTTGATCGGCGCGAGTGCCTACCGCGACGCGCTGGCCAGCGCCCTGCCAAACTGCGATGTGCTCGTCGCCGAACAGCCCCTCGAAGGCCTCTGGCAAAGCGGGCAGGGCCGATTCGAGCGCGCTTTCGTTTCGCTCGGCGTCGGCAGCACGGCCCTGCGGGCCGTCAGCAGCCTTCGCCAGGTCTCCCCCAGCATGCGCATCGTCGTCGGCTGCGAGCCCGCCGACGAGCCCATCGCGCGGCGCGCGCTCGCCGAGGGCGCCGATGAGTACATCCTGGAGCCGCTTCGGCGGGAAGATGTCGAGCAAGCATTCGGCGTCGTACGGCCAAGACCGCTCCCGGGGAAAGAGCCCGGCACCGGCCCGTCGTTGCAGGAAATCGTCGGACTGAGCGGAGTGCTGCAAAACCTCGGTGACGGGGCCCCAGCGACGCTGGATCGGCTGACGGCGCTCTTGCAGCAGGCTTTCGACGCCCAGGGGGCTACCATCCAGCTCGACGAGCTGACCAGCACGGCCGGGGCCGTCGGCGAGCTGGTCCTGGAGGAGATCATCGAGCGGGACGGCAAGCCGGTCGGCCGCATCGCGTTGGCCCGTCGCAAACGGGGCACGTATGCCGCCAGCGCCGCCGTCCGGCTGAGCGAATACGCCCGGCTGATCGAAGCGACGATCGTTCAAGCGCGTGACCGCCAGCGCTGGCGTGAGCTGGCCTGGTCCGACGATCTCAGCGGTTTGCACAACCGCCGCTATTTCGAGCAGACGCTGGATGAGCTGGTCGAGCGGGCCACCGCCGAGCGCCTCCGCGTGACCGTGCTGCTCTTCGATATCGACGATTTCAAGAGCTACAACGACCGATTCGGACACGAGGTCGGCGACAAGCTGATCAAGGAGGTCGCCCTCCTGCTCCGGCGCTGCACACGCGAACGCGACATCGTCGTCCGCTATGGCGGGGATGAGTTCGCGGTCGTCTTCTGGGATGCCGAAAAGCAGCGCGTCCCCGGTTCCGAGCACCCTCACGAGCCGATCGAGCTGGCCACGCGTTTCTGCAAGGCGATTGCACAGCACGACTTCCAGTGCCTCGGCAGCGACGCGCCCGGACCGGTCACGATCAGCGGCGGCCTGGCCTGCTTCCCCTGGAACGGCAGCACACCCAAGCAGTTGATGTCCGCCGCCGACGAGGCCCTCCTGACGGCCAAGCGCACCGGCAAGAACCAGATCCATCTGGCCGGCAACC
Source organism: uncultured Planctomycetales bacterium (assembly GCA_964508075.1). GTDB lineage: Bacteria > Planctomycetota > Phycisphaerae > UBA1845 > Fen-1342 > JALSRY01. The sequence goes on along the minus strand of CAZDTB010000188.1, from coordinate 253 downwards.
CCAATGAAGAATCAGCCTCCCCAATTGGCAAGGATTCCCAGTAACAGCCTCTCGTCAGAACCGCGACCGTGAGGGAGCGGCCATACCTCGAACCGGCACCGTGAGGAAGCAACAGGGACGCGTCCGCCAAACAAACGGGCGGGCAACGCCCGCCCGCCCCCCCGAACCCAACCCCCCGCAACCACCCAAACGCGGGCCCCCGGGCCCCCCCGAAAAAAAAAAAACCCCCAAAGCCCCCCCAAAAGACGCCCCG
>CAZDTB010000187.1:6982-8604 GCA_964508075.1 uncultured Planctomycetales bacterium | reverse complement strand
GCCGGTGCCAACGCGATGGACCTGAAACGTGGAATTGATGTGGCCGTCGACGCGGCCGTCAAAGCGCTCGAGCAGCTCGCCGTCCCGGTCAAGGGCAAGGAACAGATCGCCCAGGTCGGCACCTGTGCCGCCAACCAGGACACCGAGATCGGCAACAACATCGCCGAGGCGATGGACAAGGTCGGCAAGGACGGCGTGATCACGGTCGAGGAGGCCAAGAGCCTCGAGACCTCCGTCGACCTGGTCGAGGGGATGCAGTTCGACAAGGGCTACATCTCGCCGCACTTCGTCAACAAGCCCGAGTCGATGGAAGTCGTGCTCGACAACCCGTACATCCTCGTTCACGAGAAGAAGATCAGCGCGGTCAAGGACCTGGTGCCGCTGCTCGAGCAGATCGCCAAGGCCGGCAAGCCGCTGCTGGTCGTCGCCGAGGACGTCGAGGGCGAGGCCCTGGCCACGCTGGTGCTCAACAAGCTCCGCGGAATCTTGCAGTGCTGCACCGTCAAGGCCCCCGGCTTCGGCGACCGCCGCAAGTCCATGCTCGAGGACATCTCGATCCTGACCGGCGGCCAGCCCGTGTTCGAGGACCTCGGCATGACGCTCGAAAACGTGAAGCTCGCCGACCTCGGCCGCGCCAAGCGCGTGATCGTCGACAAGGAGACCTGCACGCTGATCGAGGGCGCCGGCTCCAGCAGTGACATCAAGGGCCGCATCGAGGCTCTCAAGAACGAGATCGACGCGACCACCAGCGACTACGACCGCGAGAAGCTCGAAGAGCGCCTCGCGAAGCTCTCCGGCGGGGTAGCACAGATCAACGTCGGCGCCGCCACCGAGGTCGAGATGAAGGAGAAGAAGGCCCGGGTCGAGGACGCCCTGCACGCCTGCCGGGCCGCGGTCGAAGAGGGCATTCTGCCGGGCGGCGCCGTCGCGGTCCTCCGCATCGACGACGCCCTCGACGCCGTTTACAAGAAAGCCCGCGGCGACCAGAAGACCGGCGTCGAAATCGTCCGCCGAGCTCTCCGCTCCCCGATCAAGCAGCTCGCCGAGAACGCCGGCCTCGACGGCTCGATCGTCTGCCAGAAGGTCGCTGAGGGCAAGGGCAACTTCGGCTACAACGTGGTGACCGAAGAGTACGGCGACATGATCAAGATGGGCGTGATCGTCCCGTTCAAGGTCGAGCGTGTCGCCCTGCAAAACGCCGCCTCGGTCGCCGGCCTGCTCCTGACCACCGACGCGATCGTCAGCGAGATCAAGGAAAAGGACGACGACACGAAGGGCCACGGCGGCATGCCGGGTTACTAGCCGGGATCGTTCATGTGGCCCAGCCGCCCTCGGCTGGGCGGACGCAGTCGAATCCGATGACCCAGCGGCCGGCACCCCTGCCGGCCGCTTTCTTACATGCTCCCGCGTGTCATGGTGTTGGGGACGAATCGCTCCGTAACGCCGGGCCGAGAAGCCCTTCTCGGCCCAGCGCGCATAGATCCTGAACCCTGAACCCTGCCTTATTCGCACATCGCCCCGTACCGCACCAGCAAGTCCAGCAGGTTTGCCAGAGCCCTCGGTGAGGCCTGTAAGCTGGACCCTCCCCCGGTTCGCCTCGGTCGTCCTCAGCCGGTGCTCCG
>CAZDTB010000187.1:0-6972 GCA_964508075.1 uncultured Planctomycetales bacterium | reverse complement strand
GGCCTGTCCCACAGAGTTTTGATAGGTGCCTTAATTACCCAGATGCTTCTGCGAAGTCTGCGCTTGACACAGCCCTCCCCCAATCGCCTAGACTGTAGTTGTCAGGGACGGAGAGGGATGGAAGCCGACGGGCGAGCCTCGCAAAGGAAGCACCCATCAAGTCGCGCGGAGGAGAACACATGCGGAAATCTGCGTTCATGAGTGTGGCGGCCTGCGCGTTGTTCGCGGCGTTACTCGTCTCGACCACGAACGGCGCGATCACCGTGTACAACAACTTCGGACCCGATCATGACGGCTGGGACTACTACTGGGGCCTCGGGTGGACCGTCGCCGGTGAAGACGTCGCGGCCCAATATGGCGTCGAGCAGGCCTTCAGCTTCGTCTCCACCGCCAGCGGCCCGGTCTCGGACATCTGGGTGGCGATGTGGTACGTTCCACTCGACGCCGGGTACGACGAAGTCACCCTGCGCCTGGCGCTCAACCCCGACGGTCTTCCGCCCACGGAAGACGACGTGATGGAGGAATGGACCATCACCGAATTCGAGGACTGGAGTGAGTGGAGCCCCCCGCACCACCTCGAGGGCAGCGGAGCTTCCTGGCTTGAGGTAGGCGAGTCGTACTGGCTGTGGGCGGTCGGCGGGCCGACCACCTGGACCGGCTGGTGTCTCAACCTCGATCCGGGTCTTACGCTGCCGCACACACTGCGCCGCGAAGGCGAGGATTGGCTCCCAATCGACGACGAAACCGCCAGCGCCTTTCGGGTCGACCTGGCGGCTGCCTGTAGCGGCGACGTGGACGGCGACGGCGACACCGACCTGTCCGACCTGGCAGCGCTGCTCAGCGCATACGGCAGCTTCCTCGGGGATCCGAACTACGACCCCAACGCCGACTTCGACGCCGACAATGACGTGGATCTCAGCGACCTGGCGTTCCTGCTCGCCGACTACGGCTGCGGTGGTTAGCGCGGATTCAAGAATCGTCCGTTGCTTCGGGAGGGCGAGCCTCCTGGCGAGCCATGGCTCAGCAGGAGCTTCGCCCTCCCACCGAATGGCAGATGGTTTCTGAAAACGCGCTGGAGGAGATCTCGTTCGGCCCGCCGCTGCAAGGTCACCTTCTCGGCCCAGCGCCCCCAGATCCTAGATCCTGAACCCCGAACCCTGCCCTATTCGCACGTTATCCCGTAGACGGCCAGCAACGCCGCCAGATCGGCCAGGTCAACGTCGCCGTCACCGTCCTGGTCGCCTTGTGTGAAGCCGGCGCCCGCGGTTGTGCCGTAGTGCGCGAGGAGTTGCGCCAGGTCCGCCAGGTCGATGTCGCCATCGCCGTCGAGATCACCGAGGCACGGCTCGGTCCAGTAAGCGATCACGTTCGTTCCGGTGCCGCAGACGATTAGGACGCCGCCTTGGCCGAGCACCGGTCCGCCAAGATTGACGTTCGCGATCGGCACCGACCAGCGCAGCGTGAGGTCGGCGTCGAATGAATACAGCATGCCGTGTGTAAAGCCGCCGTTGGTCAGGAAGATCTTGCCGAAGGCGTCGATCGCGATCCGCGGCTCGGACGGAAAGTCGGTAGCCAGCGGCGGCGACGTGTCCAGCGTCGCCCCGGTTTCGGGGTCCAGCCGCAGGACGGTCAGGTAGTCATCGCCGCCGTGCTCGCTCGTCTCGTACGTGTAGACCGTGTTGTCGGGCCCCACTGCGAAGGAAGCGAACGGGACGTAGCCGAGCGGGACGCGCCATCTCTCGACGAGGGCGGTGCCAGTGTCGTCAAATGCGACGAAGTAGTCGGTGATCGGGTTGTTCTGCGTGCGGGGCGCGTAGACCGTGCCGTCCGGCCCGACCAGCAGGCCGAGCTGCTGGGCGAACCCGCCGCCGATCCCGTCCGACGAGTACAGCTCAGTCCCATCAGCGAGGTCGAAGACGGTGACTACCGGTCCGGCGGCAGAGGCCTCCCACGCGTAGACACGATCACCGAAGACGGTCGGCTGCGAGCCGCCCGAGGTCGGCGAGGAGCGCGGCACCTGCCAGACGGTCGTGCCGTCATCCTTGTTGATCCGGATCAGGCTGCTGAAGTTGCCGACGATGATGTCGCCGTTGTCGGCGAACGCCGGGCTCTCGGTGGTGGACTCGTCGATCGGGTCCTCCGACTCCCAGATGATCGAACCGTCGTTCGGGTCGAGTGCGTAGAGCGGCGCGAAGTTGGTGTTGCCGGCCCGCGTGGCGTAGACCTGGCCGTCGCGGATCGCCGACACGCGGCTGCGCCACTCGTCCGCGGCGTTGAAAGGCAACTGGACCGCCCAGCGTTCGTCGCCGGTATAGAGGTCGTGCGCCACGATCCAGGTTCCGGTGGGGATGGTGAACGACGCGATTCGCGGTACGACGAACAGATCGCCGGCGGCACAACCCTGCTGCGCGACGATCGCCGGTCGACTACCCTGCCACAAGACATTGGGATCGGTCGGCCCAACCTCGGTGGACAGGCTGTAGCGGGCACTGTTCTTTCCGACGCCCGTGTGCCAATCGTCCGCGACTGCGTCGGTGGACAAGAGGATTATCAGCAACCCGGCGAGCAGCAGAGATACGCCGGCGCCCGCCCGACGGCCAAGGCAGTCCCTCGCCGTCAATAGGTGTTGTCGACTGTCGTGTGTGTTCTGCCAATCTGTCGGCTTCACGTTCCTCCTCCGTAAGCGCGGTCCACAACTGCACGGACTACTCTTCCAGCTTACACACAAGGACCGACAGCTGACAGGATTTTCGCAGATCAGTCCGCCTGCCGACCGACCATCGGAACCCACGCCAGTTCGGCTCAGCCGCGCCAGTCCGACGGCCCGCTCCGGCCCGCTCTACGGACACGTCGTCCCGTACTCAGCCAGCAATGCCGCCAGGTCGGACAGGTCCACGTCCCCGTCGCCGTCGATGTCGCCGTCCTCGAAGGTCGCGCCGCTGGTGGTGCCGTAGTTCCCGAGCATTTGCGCCAGGTCGGCCAGGTCGACCACGCCGTCGCCGTTAAGGTCGGGGCAGGGCGTCTCGCTGGTCACGCCGATGAGCTGCGCGAGGATGTTGTGCCTTCCCGGCGGGGGATCCCAGATGTGATCGGGCCAGGCGACGATGAACCCGCCCTCGACGGAGTTGCCGGCGATGCGCGGGACGCCGGTGGCCGTCCCGGGGTTGTCGATCGGGAGCGGGTCGCCGGCCAGGCTTCCGTCGTCGTACAGAAGCTGCACCGTCAGCCCGCCGGTATCATTGTCAATCCACCCCACGAGGAACACGCTGTTGACGCCGTCATACGCCACGAACGGTGCCAGCCTGGCCGCTGTGGGCTCGACCACCGTAAACACGGACCCGTCCAGCGTGCCGGAGCTGCTGACAAACTGGCCGTAGACGCCGCTGGCGCAGAACTCGCTGAATATGACGAGGTAGCGATCATTGACCGGGTCGAAGGCTACGCTGGCGGCCAGACCCGACTCCGGGAACATCGAGCTGATCAGGAACACTCCGGTGCCAAACGTCCCGTCCGCGTTGATGATGCGGCCCTTGAGGTTCGAGGCTGACTGGTCGCGCCAGGTCGCCAGGTACTGATTCCCGTTGCTGTTGTAAGCCACTTGTCCGGCGGGCGCGGGGGCCCCGCTGGTGGTGATGGTGACGTCTCCCCCGACGGGGCTGCCGGCGGCCGAGACGCGCCGCCCGTAGATCCCGGCTGTCCCGCCCCCGGCGAAGTTGCGGGCTTCGAGGAAGTATTCGTTGTCGATGCTGTTGTAGGCCAGGGTCGCCTCGAGGCCGGCGTTGGAGAGGTCGGTCTCGCTGCCGATCAGGCCGCCGGTCGCCGAGGCGATCCCGCCGAAAGCGTGGTTGAATCCGGGGCTGCCGGGACCGTCGCTCTGATTTCTCCAGGTGATCAAGTACTCGTTGGCCGTCGGGTTGTAGGCGGTGGCGGTGTCGGTCTGCGAGTTCGAGCCGGAGATGATGGTGACGTTCCCGCCGAGCAACGTCCCGTCGCTGGCGACACGCTGGGCGTACACGTCATTCTGTCCCGTAATGCGCGAGTCGAACCACACTACTCGGTACTCGTTGTCGGTGCTGTTGTACGCCGCCGACACACCACCCATGTTGTTCGTCACCCCCGTGTCGAGGTCGATGGTGCCGCCGACCAGTTCCGGCATTAAATCGCGGTTGCCCGCGTAGGCCGCGCCACCAACCACCAGCACCACGCCACAGCACAATCGTGCAATCAATTCTGGCCGCCTCATCGGTCATCCTCCGAAGTGTCCCCCATACCCTTTGTCCGGTCACATCGCCGGGATTCCTGAGCCTCAGTATAACCACTCGCACGGGCCGAACGCCGCGGAAATCACCCACGCGCCTGCCGCGCTCCGCCAGCCGCTAGGGCGGCGGATAATCGAAGATCAGCTCGAACACGGGGATGCAGTCAGGCGACGGCCGCGTGTCGACGATGACGTAGTACGTGCCCGGCAGCAGGTGAACCATCTCGGTGTAGTGCCAGTAATCGTCGCCTTCGGCCGTGCTGTAACCCAGGCACGAGTCGCCCGGCGGACATGTGTCGTCGATCGCGACGCCGGTCCAGCCGGTGTCGAACGCATGCATCACGATCTCAATGACCATCTCCTCCAGGACGTGCACCTCGTAGATGATGTCTTCACCGCCATCCCATTGCCCGAGGCAGGTGTTTTCGTAATCGTTGCCGCGCCCGCAGGTTGTACCGAGCACCTCATACGGGAGGTTCTCATGGCTCAGCGTCACCACTGCCGGATCGTCGCAGTCGTCGCCCGGACCCGACAACGTCTCGCAGGTCAATGTCGCGACGTAATCATTCTTCTGACCGCACGGATTACAATAGAACTCGTGGTGCGAGATATGGAACCAGTAGATTCCCGGTGGAAGCAGATCGGTCGTGATGGTGGCGTTCGCGCAAGCTGAGTCAATGGCCCACGGATCGAGGTAGCCGGTCATGTCCCAACAGTCGCCGGAGCCGGGCGGGTCGGTCTCGACCAGGCCGATGAGCACCGGGAAGTCCGACACGACGTGCCAGGTGAAGCGAGTCGCCTCGGTCACGGTGACCTCGTACCAGTCGGTGTCGCGCATATAGTCTTCGGCCCAGACCGTGCCGCAAACCGTCTCGCCACAGGTGATCGGCTCGAAGGCGGGCGGTATCGCGCCGCATCCTGCGTTGAGGTCCTCGCCACACGCCTCGGTCTCGAGGTCGGCCCCCGGCGGGCAGCCGATGTCACAGGGCAGCGCGTCCCGAATGATCAGCGTCAGATCGCTGATGCAATCCGGGGCCTGCGAGTCGACCATGACGTAGTACGCGCCGGGGTCGAGCGCGAGCGACGGAATGACTCGTACGTCCGAGTAGCCGCAAGTGTATGCCAGGCAGGTATCGCCCGGCGGGCAGGTCTCGCTGACGGCGACCGCGGTCGAGTAGGCGTCGTACGGATTGACGACGATGTCGACCTCCATGGTCTCCAGGATCGTCAGCTCATAGATGAGATCCTCGCCCGTGTCGAAGTCCCACAAACATGTGCCCTCGTAGTCGTTCCCGCGGCCACAGGTCGTATTGACCTCCGCATACGGTAGGTCTTGCGACGACAGCGTGATCTGCAGCGGATTGTCGCAGTTGTCGCCGGGCTCTGGCATCGTTTCGCACGTCAGCGTCGCGACGTAGTCGCTCCACTCGCCGCACGGTGCGCACCAGAGATCGGCGTGCGACACGTAGAACCAGTACGTTCCCGGCGGCAGATAGTCCGTCTCCACCGAGAGAAGCTCGCCGCAGGGCCCGGTGTCATACGGCACGAGGCTGCCGCTGATATCGGCACAGTCGCCCGAGCCGGACGGATCGGTTTCCACCAGTCCGATCAGCGCGTCGAACTCGGCCTCGAGTTCGAACGTGAAGCGGGTCCACGCATCCACGGTGACCTCATACCAGTCCGGATCGCGGAAGCCGCCGCCGGCCCAGACCGTCCCGCAGACAGTTTCGGCACAAGTGAGCGGCTCAAAGTGCGGAACGTCCATATAGCAGCCGGAGTTGTACGAGTCGCCGCACGGCTCGTTCTCCATGACGCCGCCGGGCGGGCAGTCCACGATTGCGTGCAGCGTTTCTTCGATAATCAGCATGAACTCGGGGATGCAGTCGGGCAGTGGCCAGGTGTCGACCATGATGTAGTAGGTGCCCGTCGGCAAAATCAGGTACTCGATGCCGTGCGGCTCGCCCGAACTGCTGCAACTGTAGTCAATGCACGAGCTGCCCGCGGGACACGTGTCGCTGATCGCCACGCCGCTCCACGCGGTGCCCATCGGATCCAGCGTGATGCCGAGGCCCATGTCGTACGGGACAGTCAGCTCATAGATGATGTCCTCGCCGCCGTCGTAGTTACCGAGACACGTGTCCTGGTAATCGTTTCCGCGACCGCAAGTGGTGTTGATGTCCCAATAGGGCAGATCCGCGGGGGTCAGCGTGATGCGAACCGGGTCGTCGCAGTTGTCGCCGGCGATCGTGCAGTCGGTGCCGTAGGCCGCCAGCAACGCGGCCAGATCCGACAGGCCCACGCACCCGTTGGCGTCGAGGTCTGCGTGGGGGTTGTAATCCAGATGTCCAAGACATAGACCGTAAGATCCCAGCAGAGTCGCCAGATCGGTCAAATCGACGTGGTTATCCCCGTTCAGGTCGCCGACGCACTCGGTCCCCGTGCGGTCGAACGCCTGCGCCGTCCCGCCCATGAGCGACACGACCACGGCAACAGCCATCACGAGCAATCCGAGGGCAAAGACACGCGTCAGACTCGACATGACTTTCCCCTTTCGGAACCGGCTCCTACGGCGCAAGCGAGCACTCCAGCGTTACCACGTAATCGCTCATGTCGCCGCAGGGCAGACCGTAGAAGTCCTGGTGTGAGATCCAGAACCAGTAAACGCCCGGCGGCAGCATCTCGGTCGTAATCTCGGCCGTGTCGGGAAACACACC
>CAZDTB010000186.1:5367-8646 GCA_964508075.1 uncultured Planctomycetales bacterium | reverse complement strand
TCGTTGTTCACCGAAGTGCGTCTGGTCGGCGTGGTCGGCGAAGACTTCGACATGAACATGTTCAAACCGCTGAAGGAGAAGCCGATCGATACGCGCGGGGTCGAGGTCCGCGGCGGCAGCAAGACCTTTCGCTGGCAGGGCAAGTACACCGGCGCGATGAGCGAAGCGGAAACGCTCGACGTCGAGCTCAACGTTTTGAGCGAGCGCGGGGCCGAGATCCCCACCGAGTTCGCCGACACCGACTACGTCTTTCTCGCGAACACACATCCGGCGCTGCAGCGCGGCTTCGCCCGGCAGTTCCCCAACGCCAAGCTGATCGTCTCCGACACGATGGACATCTGGATCCGGAAGGAGGCGGACGAGCTGCGGCGTCTGCTCTCCGTGGTACACGGACTGGTGCTCAACGAGATCGAGGCCCGCCTGCTGACCGGGCAGGGCAACCTGGTCGCGGCCGGCCTGGAAATCCTCAAAATGGGCCCGCGATTCACCATCATCAAGAAAGGCGAGCACGGCAGCCTGCTCGTCGCCCACGACGACTTGTGCGTCCTGCCGGCGTACCCCACGCTCAAAACGATCGACCCGACCGGCTGCGGCGACACGTTTGCCGGCGCAATGATGGGCTATCTCGCCGCCCAGGGCCGCCACGACCCGGATACGCTACGGTCGGCCATGGCGCGCGGTTCGATCGTCTCGTCCTTTGTGATCGAATCGTTCTCGGTCCAGGCGCTGGCCGCCGTCACGATCGAGGACGTCGAGCGCCGTCTGGAGCGTCTCCAGGCCATCGCCAGGTTCGAATGATGCGCTGTTTCGTTGCGGTCGAACTCGAACACGCTCTGCGCCGCCCGCTGACCCGCCTACTGCGGGAGCAGTTGCCGCGCACCCGCGACGTCCGCTGGTGTACCGAGCAGCAATTGCACGTGACGCTCAAATTCCTGGGAGAAGTGTCGGACAGTCAACTGTCGGCGGTTTGCGACGCCGTCACCGCCGCCGCCGATTTCGTCGAGCCGTTCTCGTTGCGCCTGACCGAACTGGGCTGCTTCCCCTCGCCGCGAAGCCCGCGCGTCTTGTGGTGCGGCGTCGAAGACCAGGCCCGCGGGTGCGCGCGCTGGGTCGACCTGGCCGACCCGCTCTTCGAGGACCTCGGCTTCCCCCGCGAAACACGCCAGTTCCACGCGCACATCACCCTCGGCCGGAGTAAGAGTCCGGCGGGCAGCGACGTGATGCGCCGGGTGCTCGAGGATGTCCCTTCCCCCGCAACTCCCGCGATGACCGTCGAAGAGGTCGTCCTCTTCGAAAGCCGACTGGCCCCCGGCGGCGCCCAGTACACCCCCCGGTTCAAAGCCCGCCTGGGAAGACGGTCCGCCCGCGGGCCCGCGCCCTAACCGCCCGAAGACGGTACAATCCCGGTCAGCGCCGGGCCCGTCGGGCGAATCGGAGCGCGCCGGCGTGAGCGTCGGGGCTCAGCGTGCGCCAGGCTTTGAAACGAAACAGTGATCGCACACTGGAAGTCAAATGCCAACTAACACCGAACACATCATCGCGGTCTATCCCGGCTCCTTCGACCCGGTGACGCACGGGCACCTCGACGTGATCCGCCGAGCCGCGAGACTGTTCAACGAGCTGATCATCGGGATCGGCCGCAACCCGGGCAAAGACCTGCTCTTCACGCCGCAGGAGCGGATCGACCTGCTCGAACCGCACCTGGCACAGTGGCCGCACGTCCGCGTCGAAGCCTACGACTGCCTGACCTTCGACTTTGTCCGCCAGTGCAATGGGCGGGTTCTGATCCGCGGCATCCGTGACACCACCGACCTCAGCAACGAGCTGCTGCAAGCCAACCTCAACCTGACCGTCGGCGAGGTCGACACGGTCTTCCTGCTCACCCGCGACCAGCACGTGCTGACGTCCAGCACATACATCAAACAGATCTACGAAATGGGCGGCGGCAGCCTGGAGCGGATCGAGCGACTCGTTCCCCACAACGTCGCCGAAGCCGTGGCACGAAAGGTCAAGAGCGAAAGCGAGACGGCGTGAGCAAGCAGACGCTTGGACAATTGCCGCCGGCCGGGCAATCGGCCGGCCGACTGCTGGTTTGTGCGGTGCTGACCCTGGGCCTGTCTCTGCCGGCGGTCGCTCATGCGGACGACGATCAGGATCGGCTGAAACGGCTGGTCGACCAGGTCGCCCGCGGCGACGAGGTCGAAGCCGCGGCGGCCGGCGAGCAACTCGTCGAGCTCATCACCAGACCGCTGGTCGAGGCCATCGGCTCGCTGGAAGCCCGGCCGATCGAAGAGCAGGTGCGCCTGCGGCGGGTGCTGGCCCGGGTGACCGGGGCGCTGCGGATGCGCCTGTTTCGCACCGATCTGTCGCCCGAAGATCGCAAGCTGTTCGACACGTTCGCGGCGTCCTACCCGGAGCTGGTCGAGCGCTTGTTCGACGGCAACTTCCGCGTGCGTCGGGCTGCCGTCCAGCAGATCCCGCTCGAGCCGGACACCGGCGCGGGGCTGCTGATCGCCGCCAAGGTCGATGATGAAGACGCCGACGTCGCCGCGACGGCGCTGGAGATGGCGGCGGCGCTGCACGACCCGGTGGTGGCCCGCGCCCTGACACGCTACGTCCGTGACGCGACCGCGACCGTCGAGTCGGGTTTCTACGGCCCGCACCAGCAAGACCTGGCCCGGGTCGTTGCCCTGATCGTGGCCAGATCGGCGCCGGTCATCGCCGACGCGGGAAGCACGGAGAGCGTTCCGGCAATCAGCGAAGCGCTGCGCTTCTTCGGCCGGTCAAAGTACTGGGATCACCAGCACCGTGCGTTGGCGGTCCGCGCCCTCGGCAAGCTCGGCGACCGGCGAGCAGCGCCCGCACTGCTCGACTTCCTCGACGACTCCACCCGGCTGCGCTGGCGAACCGTTGAGGACGGAAAGCGCTTGGTTGAAACGGTCGGCGACGTGGCGCTGCTGAATCTGCTGCGTATCTACGAATTGCGGCCGGCGGACTTCGGGCTACAGGTCCCCGCGCAGGACCCGAGTTTCGCCGGCTTCGCGGACGACGAATCACGCCGCGAAGGGCATCAGGCGTTTCGAATCTGGTACGAGCAACACGCGCGCCAGGCGCCGGCCCAGACGAATCCAGCCGCCTCGCCACCCGCATCCGAACACCAGGACTAACCGATGCCGAAAACGCCCGACCGACCCGATCCCGCCGACGAGGCGCTCGACGAACAGATCAACGAGGAGGCGCGCCTGCGAGCCAGGCGTGTCCGGGCCCGGCGGGTCCTTC
>CAZDTB010000186.1:0-5357 GCA_964508075.1 uncultured Planctomycetales bacterium | reverse complement strand
CTTCTGGGAGCCTTGCTGTTGATCCTGGTCGGGCTCGGGGTGTACGGAATCTGGCCCTGGCTGCTGCCCGCCTTTATCTATGAAGGCCCGATGGTGCAGATGGCGGGCGAACACCAGGTTACGCTCGTCTGGTACATGACCCGCCCGGTGCGCGACGGACTGGCGGTCCAGATCGGCCACGACCAGCGCACCTTCTCGGTCGAAAGCAACAACCACCGCTGCCGCGTAACCCTCACCGACCTCGAAGCCGGCCAGGCGCTGCCCTACACGATCACGCTGGGCCGACGCACACTGGCCCAGGCCGAGCTGCGCACCAACAAACCCGCCGGAGAGCCCTTCACCTTCATCGCCTTCGGCGACAGTGGCAAAGGTTCACAGGAGCAGTACCGCCTCGCCGCGTACATGACCGTGGCCGACCCGGACTTCCTGCTGCACACCGGTGACGTCGTCTACGGTGCCGGCGAGCGGCGCAAGTACCGAGAGCGGTTCTTCGTGCCGTACGAGGAGCTGTTACGCCGCGTCAACCTCTGGCCCAGCCTGGGCAACCACGACGTCTACGAGCCGTCGCTCGGCAAGCCATACCTTGAGATCTTCGAACTGCCCGAGAATGGCCCGCCCGCCCAGCCACCGGAGCGCAACTACTGGTTCGATTACGCCTCGGCACGCATCGCCGTCGTCGACAGCAACATCAGCGAGGAAGCCCTGCGTGACGATGTTGCGCCCTGGCTGAGCGATGTCCTGACCCCGACCGACGCCGCCTGGAAGTTCGTCGTCTTTCACCACCCGCCGTACACCGGCGGCCACTACGAACCCGATCAGCGCATCCAGAACACGCTGGTTCCCGTCTTCGACCGCACCGGCGTCGACATCGTTTTCACCGGGCACGACCACATGTACCAGCGCACGCACCCGATTCGCGGTGGCGAGGTGGTCGGCGACGGCCGCGGCGTGGTCTACATCGTCAGCGGCGCCGGCGGTGCCCGACTGTACGATGCCCTCCCACCGGAGGAGCGCCCACAGTACGTCGCCGCGCTCCACAACGAAGTCCACAGTTTCACCAGCGTCTCGGTCATCAACAATCAGGAACTGACCCTGGAGCAAGTCGCCCTGGACGGCGAGATCCTCGACCGCTGGATGCTGGACAAAGCACCCCCGCCCGAGCAGCAACCGTAAACGTAGCGGCCGGCGCCCGCCGACCATCGAACGCCGACCACCCATGCAATTCACAAGCGAGTATTCCGCTCCGCTTTGGATTACGATCACGAGATCATGGAGCCACGTGACCCGTCCGAACCCGCGCCGGCCGGCGCCCAACTCGCCGTCTGGGAATTCGCCGGTTTGCTGCTGACATACTGGTGCAACGCCAGATGCACCTTCTGCTACGTGTACAGCAGCCCGGACCGCGGGGGCTGGATGAACGTAACCGACGCGGTAAAGATCTGGCGCAGCCTCGACCGATTGGCCGCGGAGCATGGCAAGACGATGCGCATCCACCTGGCCGGCGGCGAACCCTTCGGGGACTGGCCGCGCCTGCTGTCGCTGGTTCGAGCCGCCCGCGAGGCCGGCCTGACCCCCCTCGAGAAAACCGAGACCAACGCCTTCTGGGCCACCAGTAATGCGGTCGTCCGCGCCCGCCTCGAACAGCTCGACGCCCTGGGAATGAGGATGCTGGTGGTCAGCACCGACGTATACCACCAGGAATTCGTTCCGTTCGAGCGTGTCAAACGCTGCGTGGAAGTCGCCCGCGAGGTGCTCGGTCCACCGCGGGTGCGCGTGCGCTGGTGGGATTTCTACAAGCAGCCGCTCGACCCGCGCCGGCTCAACCAGGACGAGCGCCGGCGCGCTCACGCGGAAGCCCTGGCACGTCACAAAGACCGCCTCACCGGCCGGGCCGCGGATCGGCTGGCCGTCTTGCTCCCACGCCACCCCGCCGAGCATTTCCGCGGGCAGAACTGCATCAGAGAGGTCCTCCAAAGCCGACACGTCCACATCGACCCCTATGGCAACGTCTTCCCAGGCGTCTGCAACGGCATCATCCTCGGCAACGCGCTGAGACAACCGCCCCATGAACTGTGGGAACAGTTGTCCGCAAGCTGGCCCCAACACCCGGTCGTGGCAGCCCTCGTCACCGGCGGCAGCCATGAGCTGATGCAGCGTGCCGGACAGTTCGGCTACCAGGAACTCGAAGGCGGCTACGCCAACAAGTGTCACCTCTGCCATCACGTCCGAAAGTGCCTGCGCCGTCGCGGCGTCTGGACCGAGGCGATCGGCCCGGCAGAGTGCTACGCGGACGAGCGCGAGTCGCCGCCACAGTGATTGTCATTCCGAGGGAGCGCAGCGACCGAGGGATCTGGACCCACTCTGCAACGAGGGCGGATTCCTCGCTGCGCTCGGAATGATAGGCTGCATCACAAGCAGATGCCGGGCGGTCTACCTCGGTCGTCTGTCGGTCACTATGATGCGTGCAGATGCGCAGAGACCACCTGCCGATTCTGATCCTGATCGCCGGTACAGCGCTCGGCGTCACGCTGCTGGCACCTTTCACTTGGGCGGTGCTGCTTGCCGAAGGCATGCTGACCCTGACCGTGGTGGCGGCCGCCGCCGGATGGGGAGCCTGGCCGACGGCCTGGCTCGGGTTTGGCCGCCGCAGCGCCGCCCAGCAAGTCTGCATCGCCACGGCACTTGGCCTGGGACTGCTGAGCCTTCTGACGCTGGTGCTCGGCGTTGTCGGCGTACTCAACCGGCCGGCGGCATGGACCCTGCTGGCGATCGGTGGGGTAGCCGGCCTGGCGCGACTCTACCTGACGCAAGCCGAGCGAACAGCGCGGCGCGACAGGACGGCCGCCGGGAAGCAGCCGGGAGCGATAGGCGCGGGTGCCCCACCCTTTGCGCCGCAAGGGGCGGGGCAACTCGCAGTACGAGTGTTGCTCTTGCTCCTTCTCACGGTCCCGCTAGTCGTCGCACTGTTCGGCGCCAGCCTGCCGCCCGGCGTGCTCTGGCCGGAGGAAGCCAACGGCTACGACGTACTCGAATACCATCTTCAAGGCCCGCGGGAGTACTATGACGCCGGCCGGATCACCTTCCTCTCGCACAACGTCTACACCTCGTTCCCGCAGCAAATGGAGATGCTCTATCTGCTGCTGATGCACCTGGCCGGCAACGCTTACGCCGCCGCGATCCCGGCGCAACTGCTGCACGCGGCGTGCGGCATTCTGATGGTCGTGGCGCTGGCCTCTTGGACAAAACCCGGCTGGCCGCGCCACCTGGTCATACTGCTGGCCGGCTCGACGCCCTGGTTGGCGTACCTCGGCTGCCTGGCGTACGTCGAGAATGGGATGCTGTTTTTCGCCGCCGTCGCCGCCGGCCTGCTCATCAACCTTTGCCGTGAGCAGCAGGAAGCGGATTGGCGAGCGATCCTTACAGCGGGACTTTGCGCGGGATTGGCCGGCGGCTGTAAGTACACGGCGCTGGTCTTCATTGCCCTCGGCCTGGCGCTCGCGTGGTTCATTGCGATGCGAGCTTCGCTCAGCCTGCGCGCCCGGCGCATCGGCGTGTTCGGCGTCGGCGTGCTGGTCGCCTTCAGCCCATGGCTCGTTCGCAACCTCGCGTTCACCGGCAACCCCGTGTATCCCCTCGCGTACGAGTGGTTCGACGGCAAGTCCTGGAGCACGGCGCAAGCCCAACAATGGTCGGCCGGTCATCGCGTCCAACCCCCGCAGGACACGGCCGCCGGCCGGTTGACCATCGCGGCGCGGGAACTGTTCGGCCGCGTGAAGTCGGAACCAGATGTATCGCAGTTCACCGGCCCGCTCACGCGCGGCAGGTTCCGGCCCTCGCTCTTCGGACAGGCGCTGTTCCTGCTCGCGCTCGCAGGCATCGTTCTCGGCCGGTCACGACACGCGATCATGTTGACGATTTGGGCGGTGCTGATCGCGCTCGGCTGGATCTGCCTGACGTCCATCCCCGGACGTTTCGCCGTACCGCTGATCGCGCCGTTGGCGCTGCTGGGCGGCGAATGCGTGGCCGACGACCGGTCGCGGCTGAGATGGCCGATCCTGCTGGTCGCGCTGGCCGGGGCGCTGATCAACGACATTTCGCTGGGAAGACGCCTTCGAGAGCATAACGAGTACTGGAAAACGAGTGCGGGCGTCTGCATACCCGCGCTGGTGGCGCAGACGAGCGTCTTCGTCGATGCCAATCTTCTGACTGAAGAGCTGCCTGCCGACGCCTACGCCTGGCTGGTGGGCGAGGCCGCCGTGTTCTACGTCGATCGAAAGATCCACTACACCGTACCCTTCAGCCGCGACCCGTGGCTCGAGTTCGCCAGCGGCGCCGAGCCGCATGAGTGTCTTGACTGGCTGCGGGAGCGTAGCGTCTCGCACGTGGTCTTCTCCTGGTCGGAGATCGTTCGGCTACGACAGACCTACGGTTTCTCAGATGTCGTTACGCCCCAATGGGTCGCCCGGCTCGAACAAGCGGGGCTGCAACATGTGAAAACCGAGCAGTCACCCTTCGGCGGCGCACCGGTCGAGATCTACGAGGTACCAGCCACCCGAGCCGACTGAAGACGATCCGGCCGCACGACCACGCGAAATGTGTTAGAATCCGCGACTCGACAGCGGCCGAACGCTCGCGTATTGCCTCGGCCCCGGACAGCGGAGCACCGCAGAGTATGAAACGTCGCTTCACTCGCTGGCTGATGCCTTTGCTGCGCTACGGGCTGTGTGCGGCGGCAATTGCCTACATCGTGCACGTCGTTTCGTGGTACGACCACGTCCGCCTGAACGACCCCGCCAGGTCCCGCGTCCGCCTGCTCGAGGAGCACGACGACCGGCTGGTGATCGAACGCGACGGTCGGCCCGAGACCATCACCTGGGACAATATCAACTACGACGACGATGTCCCCGACATCAAGTACGGCATTCGCGACGTCGTGCACCGCATGGATTTTGGGATGGGTCTGCTGGCGATCCTCCTGTTCTGCCCGGTGCCGATCCTCCAGTCCATCCGGCTGGTCTGGATGCTGGCGGTCCAGGACGTTCGGCTGAGTTACTGGAACTCGTTCAAACTCTCCTACGCCGGCAACTTCTTCAACTTCGCGTTGCCGGGGTTCTTCGGCGGCGACTTAATCAAAGCCTATTACGTCACGCGTTTCACACACCAGAAAACCGAGGCCGTGACCACGATCTTCCTCGACCGCGCGGTCGGTCTGAGTGGGCTGATGATCGTGGCTAGCGTGACGTTCATCTTCGCCTGGAATCGCGGCGAGTGGAGTCCGACCTATCGCAACACGCTGGCGACCGGACTGGCCCTGATCTGGGGTGGCCTGTGCATGGGCTGCATCTTTCTGTTCAGTC
>CAZDTB010000185.1:828-8682 GCA_964508075.1 uncultured Planctomycetales bacterium | reverse complement strand
GTCCGAGCCGTCGGTATCGTCCCAGGAGACCCCGCGCCCGGCACGCGGACCCCAGCCGCCGCCGTGGTTCCAGATGTCCAGCAGGTAGTGCCCGCTGGGATAGTGCCGCAGCGCCCAGGCTGTGAAGTCGGTGAGCGTGTTCGGATCGCCCATGTTCAGGTCATCCGGGAGGTTCGGGTCGTTCGGATCGGCCATGAGGAACGCGTTGACGCCCTGCGTGTACCTGGCAAACTCATTCGGGTCGGTATCGTGTTCGACTTTGACGTAAACGCTGTTGCCCAGGCCCAAGCGGTCCCAGCAGGCCACGACGCTCACGTCGAGGTTCCAGCCGGCAAACTCCATCTCGTTGAAATCATCGAGCGAGGCGAAATCCAGGCTGTTGTCGCCGTTGAGAAACACCAGGATGGTCCAGGCGGGCCCGAAGACGTAGGCTGAGCCGAAGTCTATGCCCAGGTCATCGTCACCCGGCGCCCCGACCAGAGCGGTGTCGCCGAAGATGCCCACCGACGTGCCGAAGTAGTCCCAGGCCTGTCCGTCAGAGGGCACCAATTTGGCCGCCTCGTGCCAGTCCGTGCCGTCGAAGCGATAGAGGTACGCCGAGCCGGACTGGAAGCCGTGGTCATCGTCGCAGTGCGCCGCGACCGCGACGGTATTGCCCCAGATGGCCACGGACTCACCGAAGTAATCTGCTTCGTCGCTGTCGGCGGGCAACAGCTTGGCTTCCTGATCCCAAAGGCCGTCGTCGAAGTGGAAGACATACGCCGAGCCAGACAAGTCGCCGTTGCCGTCGTCGCCATACGCCCCGACAACGGCGGTTCTGCCGGAAATGCCCACGGAGCAACCGAAGTGATCGCCCCACATCGCGTCGTTGGCCGTCAGCCGGGCCTCGTGGACCCAGGGTCCGTCCGGGTCATTCGGCTCATACGTGAACACGTACGCCGCCCCGAAGCCATCGAAGAGGTCCGGATCGCTGTAGCCCCAGTTACGCGCGCCGATCACGGCCTTATCGGCGGAGACCGCCACGGAGCAGCCAAAGAAATCCAGCCAGAGACCGTCGAAGGCGCGCAGCTTGGCTTCCTCGATCCAGCTTCCGCCGTCGAAGCGGAAGACGTACGCCGAGCCCATGTGGTCGGGGTCGTCGTCCTCCGCTCCGACCACGATGGTGTCGCCGAAAATGGCCACGGAACCGCCGAAATGGTCCAGTTGGTCGCCATCGGAGGCCCACAGCCGGGCCTCCTGGAACCAGAAGTCATCGCTCGGATTCGTCGGAGTGCCGCCGTCGTCCCGTCGGAAAACGTACGCCGCGCCGGCCGTGTTGGGGTCGTCGTAGCGTGCCCCGATCACGGCGACGTCGCCGAAAACGGCCACGGAGGCGCCGAAGTCAAACGCCCCGCCACCGTTCAGCAGCTTGGCTTCGCGGACCCACTCGCCGTTGGGGTAACACCTGAAGACGTACGCCGAGTCGTCATAGGGTGCCCCGATCACGGCGGTGTCGCCGTAGATAGCTACGCCGGTGCCGAAGTTGGGGTAGTTTCCGCCGGGGTCGGGTAGCAGCTTGGCACGCTCGGATTGCGCTGTTGCAATGTCCACCACACCGCCGAGCAACAGCGCGGTGCTCGCCAGAATGAGCACACTGGACATCAACTTGAAAGACCGCATCGGATTCGCCCTCCAGTTGCAGTAGGACCAGCCGACCATCGCCTCTCTGCGCCAACGCAAGATGTGCATCGGCCAGCCCGTTCGGACGGTGGGATCCCGAGATGTATCAACCATCATGCTAGTATGTTGCCGGCCCGGCTGCAACGAAAACCCCGGCACGCAAGCGTTATTGCCACTCCTTGGCGGCCGGCCTCTCCCTCTCAAAACGTCCGCTGCGCCAGAAACCGCACAGCCCACGTAGCATCACTCGCAGGTCTCACCGTAGTGCGCCAGCAGTGTCGCCAGGTCGGCAAGCTCCACGCGATCATTGCAGTCGAAGTCAGCCTCCGGCCGATACTCCGCGTCGCCGAGGCAACTGCCGTACGCCGCGAGTAGCGTTGCCAAGTCGGACAGGTCGACGACGCAGTCTCCGTTCAGGTCGCCGATCAGCCCGCTGAACATCATCTGGAACATCTCGAGCGTCATCTCGTCGTGCCCGGGGTTGGTGTGCACGCCGTCCGCGAAGTCCGGGTGGCCGGCGAGACGGTAACGCAGGTTCGACCAGTCGTCATAGCCTTCGAGCACCTCGCCCGGAGAGGGCCAGACGCTTGTGTAGAAACGGTTGATGTCCGTGAATACGCAGACCTCGTTCGCGTCGCCGTCGTGATTCCAATCGACGGGGCCACCCATACACTCCACGCGCTCAGCTAGCGGAAACTGCGGGGGACCGACCACCACGTAGTTGTTCGGGTCGCCGCCGATACCGACCGTCTCGTCGAGGCAGGTCTCGTCGAGCATGGGGAGCTCACTGCGGGAATAGTCGAGCTGCCAGCTGTCACGAAATGGCTGGAGCGCCGGTTGTGAGTTGACCCAACTCTGCGGGATCCGTATCTGCCAAGTGTAGTTCATGATGCTGTAGAAGTTGGGTTTGTAGTTGATGTGGTCACAGCCGCCGTGGCGGAGTCCCAGCGCATGGCCGAACTCGTGCATGAGTGTGGCGGCCTGCTGATCGGGTCTTCCGCCCGGCGTGGTCCAGAGGCCCAACGTGACCATGAAGTCGTTGCCGGGCAGTTCTGCCAAGCCCGACGATGTGTCCGGGCCATGTGACTCGCCGAAGATGCAGTATCGATACGCCATGCGCTTGGCGCTGAGGATCTGCTCGTGATTCGGATCGCTCCGCTGGCTCGGTGTGCCCCAGCGCAGGGCCTTGACGGCGTCGAACTGCACCCAGTCATCAGGAAAGCCCTGGACGGGGATGTCCGTCTCATCGAGTTCCAGATGGAGGTTGATGCCGTCGACACCGTCCGGGTTGGAAACCGGAGCGTTCGCGAACGCAGTCACCACCTGTGGCAGCACGTTCGGGTCCGGCGCGAGGGTGTCCATGGCGTCGATCTCGACATACAGATCCTTGTGCAACGGATCGGCCCCGGGCAGCACGAAGTCGATGATGCTGTCCCCATTCACGTCGATGCCGTCGATCTCCCAATCGTCGCAGAGGCCGTCCTCGTCCAGGTCAAAACACTTACCCCGGAAGACGTACGCCGCTCCAGAGTTCGGCCCGATGTCGTCGTCGCCGTAGGCCCCGATCATGGCGGTCTCGCCGACGAGACTCACCCTGAGACCGAAGGAATCCCCGGCGTCCGGATGGTTGGGTTGGAGGCGCTCTTCCTCCATCCACACGTCGTCGCTCGGGTCCTCGGGGGTGGAGTTGCTGTCGCGTCGGAACGCGTACGCGGCCCCGGCGTCCTCGCCGGCGCCATCATCGCCATACGCACCTATCAGCGCCACATCGTCCGAGAGGGCAACATCGATCCCGAAAAAGTCTCCGGGCAGGGCGGTGGAGGCAGTCAGCTTGGCCCGATAGGCCCAGCTCAGACCGGTGTCCTGAAAGACGTACGCCGACCCGGTGTCATCGTCATCTCCCGGCGCCCCGACGATGATCGTATCGCCGTCGATTGCCACCCTGGCGAAGTGGTCGCCTGGCGCGCCGTCGGGCGCGATCAGCTTCTGCTCCTCCACCCAGATCGAGCCCCCACGCCGAAAGACGTAAGCGGCCCCGGCGTCGGCACCGTTCTCGTTGTGGACGAGGGGCGCTCCGATCACGATCACGTCGCCGAACACGTCGACATAGTTGCCGAACAGGTCTTCGTACACGCCGTCCGAGGCGTGCAGCTTGATCTGCTCGACCCAGGTTGAGCCGTTATAGTGATAGACGTAGGCGGCACCGGAGAGGGCCTGGTTATCCCAATCGTAGGGCGCGCCGACCACGATCGTGTCGCCATGGATAGCCACCGACTGGCCAAAGATCCGGTAGACGTCCGGGTTGTCGGTCGGCGCCAACTTCTGGAATTGCGTCCAGGTCACGCCGTTGAAGTGATACACGTAGGCGGCGCCCAGCAATTCCTCGTCGAGCGGCGCCCCGACCACGGCCCACTCGCCGAAAATCGCCACCGAAACACCGAAGTCGTCGTCCTCCTCCGCGTCGCTGGCCACGAGCAGCGCCAACGCTCCCCACCAGTCGTCGCTGGGATCCGCGGGCGTGCCACCATCACTGCGATGGAAGATCATCGCCGAGCCCGCGTTCGTCGCGGCGTCGTCGGCCTCCGGGGCCCCGATCACGGCCCAATCGGTGTCGACCGCGACGTCCCAGCCGAACTCATCGCCCGGAGCGCCAAGGGGCGGCGGAAAGTGCAGCTTGGCGAGTTGTTCCCAGTCGGCGTGCGAAACGCCGGCACCCATGCCCAGGATCGCTGCGACAACAACGCCTGCAACGAAGCTCAGATTAGAACTGGAGATTCTCATCGTGATTCCTCCCTGTGCCAGAAGCCACCTGAATCCCTCGGCGGAACCTCGTCCCGCCAACGCAAGCGGCGTGTTGTCACCGATCATTGCCGCGGCCGGCAATGAGACGGATCGGCACGCCGGATAACTTGCAGGTTACGCCCCGGTTTCCCCTCGATGAGCACCAGCGAACGCTCAAGGCGCTGTAAGTCTAACCGGACTTGACGGTGCTTGAGGGATGTTTCCAGCCGGGTCCGAAGACGAATCAGAGAACTCCGCGACGCCGGCTACGTAGGGCATTCCGGATTGCCTCATTTCCTCCGATCACATTGTATCAGATGCTCGGCGGATACTGAAGCGTTTCCTGCACCGTCCCCCGGAAAAATGATAATGGACCTGGGCATCATCGGAGACTACGGATCGCAACTGTCCGGGCCGGACACCACATCGTCTGATTCGATGATGACTTCACCCTTCTGGGGCTTGCGTCTGCGCTTCACACCACCCGACGAACTCGAGTGTTTGCGGGCAGCCTTGGGCGGTTTCCGGCCGGCCTTCACGTCTTGCTCGAAGGTCTGTTTTCGCCGGAGGATGTGGTGGTAGTGCTGGGCGAAGCGGTGGGCTTCGTCACGGATTTGCTGCAAGAGGCGCAAGGCCTCGTTGTTGCGAGCGAGCTTGAGCGGCTTGGAACGGGCCTGAACGTAGATCAACTCTTCGCGCTTGGCGAGCGAGACCACCATCGCCGGCTTGACCGCCTCGACGCCGTCGGCCTCGACCGCCGCGCGCATGTGCTCGAAGGCTTCGAGGCCGGCGTGAAGCTGCCCCAGCCCGCCGTCGATCAGAATCACGTCCGGGAACAGCTCCTCGGCAATCGCCGCGTACTTGTATCGCCGGGCGATCACCTCGCGGATCATGGCGTAGTCGTCCACACCCGCGACCGTCTTGATCTTGAACCGCCGATACCCGTTCTTGAACGGCTTGCCGTCGATGAAGCACACCAGCGAGCCGACCGAGGCTTCGCCGTGCAGCGTGGCAATGTCGATCCCCTCGATGATCCGCGGCGACTCGGGCAGGTCCAGCAGCTTGCGCAACTTCTCCAGACCAACGGTCGGGTCAATGTAAAAAACCTCCGGCTGAACGTCCTGCTCCACGCTGCCGCTGAGCGAGAGCGACGCGATCGCCTTGATGCGGTCACGCAGCACGGCGGCATCCTCATAGTGCTTTCGCCCGGCCGCCTGCTCCATCTCCTTGTTCATCTGCCGCAGCAGCACACTCCGCTTGGATTTCAGCAGCTTGATCAGCCGCTTGACGTCAGCGGCGTAGGCTTCGTGGCTGACGCGGTCGCCGCACGGGGCAGTGCACTGCTTGATCGCGTGCAGCAGGCACGGGCGGAAGAAGCGGCGCTTCTCGTCGTCGGCTTTGATCTCCAGCTCACAGGTGCGAAACTTGAAGACCTTCTGGAGGGCGTTGACGGCGTCACGCAGTCCGGTGACGTTCGTGAATGGGCCGAAGAGCTTGCTGCCCTTGATGCGCGGCTTGCGGGTCACGTATACGCCCGGGAAGTCGTCGCCGGTCGTGATTTCGAGATAGGGAAAGGTCTTGTCGTCCTTCAGCCGCTCGTTGAACGGCGGTTGAATGTCCTTGATCAGGCGGTTCTCGCTCAGCAGCGCATCAACTTCGGTCTCGCAGTCCAGAAAGTCTATGTCCTGCACGAGGGATGCCATGCGGGCGATCTCGGGGCCGCGCGTGTTGAGCAGGTCGGCCGAGTCCTGGAAGTAGCTCGAGACACGCGCGCGCAGATCGCGGGCCTTGCCGACGTAGAGCACGCGTCCCTCGGCGTCCTTCATCAGGTACACGCCGGGAGTCTTGGGTAGATGGGCGATTCTCTCGCGTAAGTTGGCGATGCTTGGATCGTCGGTCGCAGCCATGGTCGGCTGATTATAGTGCGAGCCCGGCGCGAGTTCTCGCATCCGCGGCCGACCGCGCTGCACGCAACACAAATGGAGGGTGGGGCCGCAGGAAGCTAAACACCTCCCGCAGCCCCACTCAGTTCTGTCTGGTTTTTCAGCTACGCGACAGCTCGCCTAACGGCGACGCAGCCCGAAGACCGCCGCCAACGCCAGCAGCAGGCAGCTCCCCGGCTCGGGGACCAGCGACATGTCGTCGTAGTGGACATAGTCGCCGCCACTGTCGCCCCACAGGTCAACAGCCTCAATGGCCTGGATTGCGTACGCATCGTTCACGTCGTACCAACGGAAACCAGACGAGACCAGATTCCCACCGTAGTAGAGGTCTCGCGTATTCGCGTCAAGGTCGATATCGACCCTGATTTCCGTCCACTCATCGTAAACGATGGGCAACTGGTTGGACGCGGAGTCATCGACGTCACGGCACAGGTTGGTGCCATAGTCGAAGAGAAACTGCAGGCTCCATGCCCTGTCGACCGAATCGTCCCAGTCGTAGCGGTTCAACATGATGAAATAGGTCTGGGTTCCAGTGTGGTCGCTGGGAATCCACTGCCAGGCGGTGTAGGTCCACTGACCGGTGGTGTACCCCTCGTACTCCTGAACGACGTCATCGTTCGCGAAGAGCTGGACCGATTGATCGCCGGAGTACTTCGCATGAGCGTTACTAACGACGGCATTCATCGCGCCGCCGTCCCAGCCAGCCCAGCCGCCCTGCCCGTCCAGCAGGCTGCCCAGCTCGTACTGATCGAAATTGTCGGACCACTGCGCGGTGGCAGGCAGACTTACCAGCACCGCCGCGGCTCCAAATAACAACAGACTACGTATCTTCATAACTCTCCTCCATAAATGTGTTGAGATGCGCTCCTCACCATGTCCGGCCCTGCGGGGGCTCGCCCGAACAAGGGGCTCGAACTCCCCGGCGCACTGAGCCTTTTGCGCACAAAGACTCCGGGCCGAAGGAAACCGTTTGCACTAGGAACAGAGCGAGATGCTTAGCTCCTCTTCCTCACCATATAGCTAAACCGATTTCGCCAGCTCTGTCAAGGGAAATCAGCCGGCGATGACCTCCATTTTGCAGACCGTGATGCGGAGCGGGGACACCTGAGCATCGCGCACGCGGTCGGCCGAGTCCTGGAAGTAGCTCGAGACACGCGCGCGCAGATCGCGGGCCTTGCCGACATAGAGCACGCGTCCCTCGGCGTCCTTCATCAGGTACACGCCGGGAGTCTTAGGCAGATGGGCAATCTTCGCGCGCAGCTTGGCGATGCCTGGATCGTAGGTCGCAGCCATGATCGGCTGATTATAGTGCCAGGCCGGCGCGAGTTCTCGTAGCCGCCGCCGACCGCGCTGCACGGAACACAGATGGACGGTGGGGCCGCGGGGGGGGGGGAGCCCCCCCCCCCCCCCCCCCGGGGGGGGGGGGGTGAGGTTAGCCCCCCCCCCCCCAGCCCCCCCCCACCCCCCCCCC
>CAZDTB010000185.1:0-818 GCA_964508075.1 uncultured Planctomycetales bacterium | reverse complement strand
GGGGGGGGGCGGGGGTTGGTTACCCCCCCCCCGCCCCCCCACTCTGTTCTGTCTGGTTTCAGTTACGCGACAGCTCGCCTAGCGACGACGAACGGCCAGCAGTGCAGCAAGCGCTAGCAGGCCGAGTGAGGCTGGCTCAGGAATCTCAACCCCGACCGACAAAGCGTCCCAGTAAATGGGGGTGGCGCCGTTGGCAAACAAGTCGAGGGCACCAAGATTCAGCGCGCCGCCGCCGCTCACACCTTCGGTCCAACTCTTCGAGGATAACAGGCCACCGTCGTAATAGATGTCCTGCATGTTGGCATCGAAGTCGATCAGCACCTGCAGCTTGACCCATGCGTCGGTAATCAGCGGCAATTGTGCGGTCTCGAACTCAGACTCGACCACGCCAAGGGCGCTGTCGAACCTGATCTGAGTCGACCAGTTGTTGACGGCACCAAAGGTGTTCAGCAGAATGAAGTAGGACTCACCTTCGAAATCGGCCGGCACGTAGTTCCAGGCGGTGAATGCCCACTGACCAGTGTCGTACCCTGCGAACTGGTGCACCACATCCGAAGCCCCCACAATCTCCAGCGAATGGGGAGCGCTGTACGCGTAGGCACTGGTCACGAGCCCACCGCAGTCCGGGCCCCATTCTTCCCAGTCACCCTGACCGACGATCTGACTCCCGTCGGCGTAATCCGTGAAGCTGTCGCCCCAATCGGCGAGGGTGGTAGCCGACGCGCACGTCATCAGTATCGTGGCGCCAAACAACAACAGAATCCGTATCTTCATAACTCTCCTCCATAAATGTGTTGAGATGCGCTCCTCACCATGTC
>CAZDTB010000184.1:0-8683 GCA_964508075.1 uncultured Planctomycetales bacterium | reverse complement strand
CATGCGCCTGGGCGCGTACGACTACCTGCAGAAGCCGTTCACCGAGGAGGAGCTCCTAGCCAACGGTGACCTCACGTACGGCGGCGCGGACACGCTCGAGGCGCAGATCGGGCCGTACGAAGCATATGTCACAGTCTTCGGAATCCCCGGCGACCTGGACGACGACGGCGACGTGGACCTCAACGATCTCGCCGCGCTGCTCGCCGCCTACGGCTCCTGCGCCGGCGAGCCAGAGTACAATCCGGATGCCGATCTCGATGAGAGCGGGTGCGTGGGCTTGCCCGATCTGGCGCTTCTGCTGTCCAACTACGGGGCTGGAGTTAGGTAGTCGATTAGTCGAGCAGGTCGGGCCATCGACCCGACACCTTGCTGAGTCAGCCGTGCGCCGAAACGAAATGGCCCCCCAGCACATTCGCGACGTCTCCGCTCAGACGCCACGCCGCCGCAATATCCACAGTCCGCCGAGTATCAGGAGACCCGCGGACGCCGGCTCCGGCGTAAGCGTCTGCACCACACCCTGGGCGAGATAGTCCTCGCCGGGTGGCCCAAACTTAACGATGAGCAAGTTGGTCGACTCGAACTCGCCCAGCTCCGGCGGGACCAGCGGCAGGCTGTCATCCGAGAATATGGTGCCGTCCTCGTCGGTGAGATTCATGGTCGCCAACTCATCCGGGAAGCCCGGCAGCGCCATCCGGACGGAGTAGATGTCCTGGATCTCCGTCGGAAGATCGTTCGTCACCTGAACGGTCGGCGACGACGTCGGAAGGGCGGCACCGTCCACCTCGAGCACGCCGTCCAACGCGGGGTACGAGCCGAGGTCCGGGTCGCCGTTCGTGTCTTCCGTCTCCGTGTCAAACACGTATGTGAGCGTCCAAGTGGCGCCCACGTCGAAATCGAGCTGGTCGCCCGGATCGTAGACATATTCCAGGACACCCTGTGCCTGAAACGTGAGAACCTCAGCCGGCGCGCTGCCGACGACAAGCAGCACAATCCCCGCAATCTGCAACCACCGTACGCGCGACATGATTCCTCCTCCAGCTCCGGGCCGCGAGCGCACGGACTGTGCGACGATTCTGAGAGAAGCTCGGAGGCGGGTGCACTGCTGGCCGCGCCGCGGCTCCCCAACCGCTGGCCCTGTATTGTGTCAAGAACCCCACGCCACCGTCACGGTTTGGACACCACACGCAACTCGAGCCTCGCCGTCGGAGTGTCTCGGACCAGCTCGACCGTATAGAGGCCAGGCTGAGCAAAAACGAACGTGTCCGTGCGGGTTTCCTGGCCGCGAGCATTGCGAACCGCGAACCAATAGGCCTTGGTGGGCACCTCGGCCAGCGTGAAGGCGCCATCGTCATCCGTCTTAACGCTCGCGACCGCACTGCTCGACGGCGGCAACTCGTCTCCCGACAGGCTCACGTAGGTCTTCGCCACCGGCTGGCCCGCAGCGTCCAACAGCCGCCCCCGAACCTGAGCCGCCGGAACCATAATGAAATCCAGCTTCCGTGGCTGGCCCGGTAGCACGAAGCAGTCGGGGTCGAACGGCTGGTCAGAGTGCTCCGGGCGGAGCCAGCCCTGCCAGTCCTCAGGCTTGGGTGGTCGATACGCCATATAGAGATCGCCCTGGCGGTGCAGATTCCGTTCGAAATAGCCCGGCTTGTGCGGAGAGATCGTGGCGGCCTGGATGCCGACCGGGTCCTCCCGATTCATCATCCTCATGCCCGGCCCGAAGCGCAGGTCATAAGCCCCTTGCTCGTTCGTCGTGGCCCGACCGGTCACCAGCAGCGTGCCCATGCCGCAGTGGGCGCGAATCTCAACGGCGGGCACGGGGTGACCATCGGCGTCGGTGACGCGTCCGGTGACCCGCCAACCCTCGCGGAGATTCCCTGCCTCGGGGTGCGCGCCGGACGACGACACAGCCTCGCGCTGACCGCACTCACAGCCCCCAAAAGCGCCCAGCGCAAGAACTCCCAGTCCCAGCAAACCGCCCAACCGCCACGTACTCATCTCGGCAACCTCCAGACCGGTACCGCGACACCAGGGATTAGACCTCCAAAACACCTTCCCGGTTTCCTCATGTCGTGAATTTCCCGCGCCGCAACCGCCCACCAGCAGCCCCGCCTCTTGTCGCCAAGGTCGGCTAAACGAATTGCTCAAAAAGCTGCCAGGCGTCGTTGGCCATCCGCTCGGCGGTGAATGATTCGCGAACGGCGCTTCGCCCGGCGCTGGCCAGGTCTCGCCGCCGTGAGCGATTGTCCATCAGCCCGGCGAGAGCCTCTGCCAGCGCCGAGCAGCTCCCCGCCTCGTGCAGCACGCCGCCGCCGGTGGCTTCGACCAGCTCCGGGAAGGCACCGTGCTTCGGCAGCACAACCGGCACGCCCGCGGCCAGAGCTTCGAGGACGTAGAAGCCCTTCGCTTCGGCGTAGACGGTGGGGACGGAGAGCACGTGCAGCGATTGGAGAAACCTGAGCTTCTCCGCGCGCGTAACTTCGCCGACGTATTCGAATGCCTCGGCGAGCCCGGCCCGCTCCACGCGCTTGGCGATGCGATCCATGTAAGAACGGTCAGCCTGCCCCAGGTAACCGGCGATGCGCAAGCGGCAACTTCTTCCCGTGCGGTGCAGCTCGACAAACGCGTCGCACAGCTCGGCCAGACCCTTCGCCGGACAGATTCGCGCCAAGTAGCCGATCGTGAACGGCTCGTCCGGCGGAGCCGCGACTTCCGCGAAGTCACCGGTGCGAATTCCTATCGTGATTCCGTGCACACGATCTCTCGGTAAACCGAAGTGCCTGGTGGCATGCTCAGCGTAGTATTGGCTCAGGGCCACGAAGCCATCCGTTTCGCCGGCCCGCTCCCGAATCAGCTCGAACGCCTCGTCGCGATACGGCCGGGGCAGTTGGTCCAGGAAGATGTCTTCGCCGGTCAGGCCGCAGAGCACCGGGACGCCAAGCTCGGCTTTCAGCCGACTGCCGACGCCGACGAACATGAGATTCGGGACGTATGCCAGGTCTGGTTTCAGAGGTCGCAAACCGGCTACCAGCTTTGCCAGCTCTTTTCGCTGCCGCCCGTGCTCGCCCCGTAGGACGGAGAGCGTCATGGCGCCGAGCGCCTCGGGTCGTGTGCGCGCCGCGAGCTGTCCGACAAGCCGCAGCAGCCCGGGCACGTCGAAAAGCCGATCGAGAAACCAAGGTGTGCGCCGGAACAGGGCGCTGGACTGCTGCAAATACGCGTTGATCCCGCCATAGTAGACCCGCCGCTCGCTGACATCGGTCTCGTCGGTTCGCAGCGGCGTGTAGAGCGGGATCAGCACGACGTCGCGACCCTTGGCGATCAGTGTCGCCGCCAGCCGGTTATCGTGCATGCAACTGCCGCAGTACATCCCACCGGCGCCCGCGGCCAGATGGGCGACCCTCATCGGCGGCGTCCCCGCGGTTTGCGCCCGGCGGCGGGGTCGCCCGGGAGATCAGTAGTACGGATTGAGCTCATTCGGGTCGGCGTCCCACTCGAAGATCTGCGTGTAGATGAGCTCGACGTGACCGTCGGCGAACAGCACGTTGCCGTGGTTGCGCTGGGTGTCGTGCCAGTGCGCCAGGTCGTCGCTCATATCAAACGACGGCGCAAGCACAGGCTCCTGGAACGTGATTTTCTTGGTGGGATTCCTCACCTTGGCCCGGTTCAGGCCTCGGCAACTGAGGATTCCAAAGGTCGGGACGAACGGATCGTAGCAGTGGCTGGCGTAAGTGTAGCTGCTGCCGTGCTCGACAAAGTACGTTCCGTCAAGATCGAAATACGCGTCACCCTTGTCGGAAGGACATTCGAACAGCAGGTTCTTGCCTTCCCCGGTCGGAGAGAATTCCGGGTCGACACTCCGCTCGACGTCGAAGTATGCGTTCATCGGACGTTGATCTTCCGGAATCCGGCTACCCAGTAGACTGTGGTAGAGGCTCCGCCCGACGTATCCGAGGCAGCCGTAGAATGGGGCGTCGGGGAAGAAATCCCGGTTGTCGCCGAGATAGAACTCCAAACCGTGGCCGATGGTGCGCAAGCTCGACTGGCATTTAATCAGCCTAGAGCGGTCCCGGGCGCGCGTGAGCGTTGGCGCAAGGATGCCCAGCAACAAGGCGGTGATCGCGACGACGACCAGCAATTCGATCAGCGTGAAGCCGCGCTTTCGGCACATTGATTCTCCTCCCGATCGGTCGCGCCCCGGTGACGGCCGTCAGCCCGCCTGGGCGCAGGGTAGTCTACGGCCTTGGACGGCTCGGAGCGCCGATCCGGGTCGATTTTTCTCAGGTGAGGTTTCAAATCACTCCCACGCGATTATAACCAGGGTGACGACCGTCCGACCGTCCCGGACACTCTCGAAGGTGGTCCGCCATGAACAGAACGCGCAGTCTTCCGAGTCAGACCTTGCCGCGAGCCGCCCGTTCGGCCTTCGCTAAGAGACCGGCGACGGTGCACACCCCGTTGGCGCTAATCGTCGGAGTGTTGATCGTCCCATCAACGGCGACGGGGCAGCCGGCCATCGGCGATTGGCCGATGTTCGGTGGCTCGCCGGGGCGAAACGGGGTTTCCGCCGAGATTGGCATCCCGCACGAGTGGGACGTCAAGACGAAGAAAAACATCAAGTGGGTCGCCCCGCTCGGGTCGGTCAGCTATGGCACGCCGGTCGTCGCCGACGGGAAGGTCTACGTCGCGACGAACAACGAAGGTGAGTATCGCCCGCACAGCAAGGGCGACAAGGGCGTGCTGCTCTGTCTCGACGAGCAGACCGGCAGGCTGCTCTGGCAGGCCACGCACGACAAGCTGCCCAGCGGAGCCGTCAACGACTGGCCCGAGCAGGGCGTCGCCTCGAACCCGTACGTCGACGGCGACCGCGTCTACTACGTCAGCAACCGCTGCGAGCTGGTCTGCGCCGACGCCAACGGATTCCACGACGGCGAGAACGACGGGCCACTCACCAACGAGAAACACTCAGAGAAGCAGGACGCCGACTTCGTGTGGATCCTCGACATGATGGGCGAGCTGGGCGTCTTCCCGCGCAACCTGGCAGCGTGCTCGCCGGTCGGCGCCGGCGACCTGGTCTTTGTCTGCACCGGTAACGGAATCAACGACGAGGGTGAGGTGCCTGCCCCGCAGGCCCCCTCCTTCATCGCCGTCAACAAGACGACCGGCAAGCTCGTCTGGAAGCGAAACGACCCCGGCAAGGACATTCTCAACGGACAATGGTCCTCTCCCGCCTACGGCGTGATTGACGGCAAGCCGCGGGTCATTTTCGGCGGCGGCGACGGCTGCTGCTACGCCTTCGAGCCGCTCACCGGCAAGCCCATCTGGAGGTTCAACCTCAACCCTGCCAACGCGCCCAAGACAGCCATCGTCGCGACGCCGGTGGTTTACGACCACAAGGTGTTCCTCGCGGCCGGCGACGACCCGGAATCCGGCGAGGGTCCCGGGCACCTCTACGCCATCGATGCCACCAAGACCGGCGACATCTCCGAAACCGGACGGGTCTGGCACGTGGGCGGCGAGGACTTCGGCCGGACTATCTCGAACGTCGCGATCGCCGACGGCCTGCTCTACGCCGCCGATCTGAGCGGCTTCCTTTCGTGCTTCGACGTAAAAACCGGCCAGCGACACTGGCAACACGACATGATGGCGGGCGTGTGGGGCTCGCCGATAGTCGTCGACGGCAAGGTCATGCTCGGCAACACCGATGGCGAGCTGTACGTTCTCGAACACGGCAAGTCGCTGAAACAACTGGCGCTCAACGACATGCGCGACGCGATCTACACCACGCCGGTCGCGGCCAACGGCGTTCTGTACGTCACCACGCGGCGGTTTCTGTACGCGATCGCGAAGCCGCACGCCACGGGCACCACCGATCAATGGCCGATGTTTCGCGGCAACCCGCAGCTCACCGGGGTTGCCCGGAGCGCGCTGCCGGACGAACTGCACGTGCGCTGGAAGTACGAGACGCCGGAGCCGATCTCGTCCACGGCGGCGATTGTCGATGGCGTCGTATACGTCGGATCGGATGAGGGCGTGCTGTACGCCCTCGACCTCGTCAGCGGTCAGCTCCGGTGGAAGTGCGAGATTGGGGAACCGATCGAATCGTCGCCGACGGTGGTCAGCCGACTGGTGATCTTCGGCGACGACGCGGGTGTGCTGCACGCCTGTGACGCGAGGACGGGCACCCTCCGCTGGAAGTTCGAAACGGACGGCCGGATCGTTTCCTCGGCCGTCTGCCACGAGGACCACATAGTTTTCGGCTCGTACGACGGCTATCTGTACTGCCTGCAAATAGCGGACGGGAAGCTGGTTTGGAAGTACAGCGCCGAGGAGCGCGTGCACTCGACACCGGCGCTGGCCAACGGGCACGCGCTGTTCGGCGGATGCGACGGACATCTGCACGTCGTCAATCTCCGCGACGGGACGCGCGTCCGTCACATTCCGTTGGGCTCGGTCACCGGTGCTTCAGCCGCGGTCCACGGATCGCACGCATTCCTTGGAACGTATGGCGAGCAGGTTCTCTGTATCGACTGGCAAGCTGGGAAGGTACTGTGGCGGTTCGAAGACTCAGACCGCCCGTTCCCCTTCATGTCCTCCGCAGCCGTTTGCGGCGAGTTGGTGCTGATCGGTGGCCGTGATAAACGTCTGCGCGCCTTGGATGCGAACACCGGCCGGCAGCGTTGGCAATTCGTCGCCAAAGGCAGCATCGACTCGTCGCCGGTGATCGTCGGCGAGCGAGTCTTTGTCGGCGCGGGCGACGGCAACCTCTATGCGGTCAAGCTGGCGACGGGAGAGGAAGTGTGGCGGTTTGAGACCGGCAGCGACATATCGGCCTCACCGGCCGTCGCAGCCGGCTGCGTGGTGATCTCAACTGAGGACGGGATGATCTATTGCTTCGGCTCCAAACCGTCAGCACAACCGTGACGCACATCCTCCGCACACGCCTGATCGACGCCGCACGATGATTCCGTCTTCCAGGCCAGCGCTCCGGTCGGACAGGCTTCGATACAGCGCCGGGCGGCGGCTTTGAGTGCTTCGCCGAGCGACTCATCAAACGGGACGGCCACCTTCACGTCGAACCCCCGACCGACGAACGTCAGTCCGAGCGGCTCGCGGGCCTGCTCGGCGATCTGCACGCAAAGACCGCAGAGGATGCACTTGCCCGGTTCGTAGACAATGTCGGGGTGCGTTGAGATGCGCTCGACCGCGCGGCGCACGCCGCGATAGCGCCGAGCCTCGGCCCCGTACATCTCGGCGTACCGGCGCAGCTTGCAGCCCTCGAGCTTGCGACAGTCGCAGTGCAGGCAGCGCTGCGCCTCGGCCCGCGCCTCTTCGTCATTCAGACCGGCGATCGGGCTTGCCGGAACAACGCGGCCAGCGGGAGTGGCGTCGACCATCAAGGCCGCGATTTCCTCCTTCGGGGGGTGGCCGGTGCCGAGTGCGACCAGCTTAAGGCGACCGGTGATCGGGACGCCCCGGAGGTACTGGTCGATGCAGACGGCGGCGGCTTTGCCGTCGACCGCGGCCTGGGCGGGCTGCCCGCGCGGGCGGACCACATCGCCGGCGGCGAAGACGCCGGGGAATCTGGTTTCGTGGGTGGTCCGATCGACGTCGAGCCCAACCTTCATGGTCGAAATGCCAAGTGCACCGTCGGTGCTCACGCGGCCGATCGCGATGAGCACTGCGTCAAATTCTCGCCAAAGCTCTTCCAGGCTGCGGCCGGTGCGGGGTCCAGGCGGTGCCTCGGCGCCCGGTTGCCTGACTGTCGCATCCAGCTCAAATCGGGCGCCAAGTCGCTCGATCAGGGCAATCTCGGCGGCGAGCACCGCGCGCGGCAATTGTTGCTCCGGGATGGCGCGCAGCGATCCGCCGGGTTCTGCGCCTGCGTCGAACAGTGTGCAGGCGTGTCCCATTCGCAGCAGGAAATGCGCCGCCGACAATCCGGCCGGTCCGGCACCGACGATCGCCACACGCATGGCGCTGTTCGGTTTGTGTGGCAACGCATGCGACGTCGGTGACGCCAGGCTTCTGTCGGCCACGTACCGTTTCAGCAGACCGATTGCCACCGCCTCGTCCGCCCGGCCGCGCCGACAGCCGTTCTCACAAACGTCCGGCGCGAGGCGCGCCAGCACCGCCGGCAGAGGCACGTCATTCCGCAAGGTGAGGATCGCGTCCGCGATGCGACCGGCCGCGATCTGGCGAATCATGCGCGGAACATCGGTGTCGAACGGACAGGCGTACTGGCACGGCGCCCGACACTCCCCGGCATGGTCGCTCAGCAGCAACTCGAGCGTCGCACGCCGAACCTGCCGGACTTCCTCCGTCTCGCTTTCAACGCGCATCCCCTCCTGGGCAACGGTCGCACACGACGGAACCAGCCGCCCGGTGTTAACCGCACCCCCATCGTCGCTTCGTCGCTCCGTCGCTCCGTCGCTGCCGTCCAGCACCTTCATCACGCAAACCATGCATGACGTATTCGGCCGTAGACCTTTGCGATAGCACAGCGCGGGCACGTCGAGCCCCAGGCTGCGGGCCGCACCGAGCAGCGTGCTGCCGGGTGGGACGTTCACTTCACGATTGTCGATCCACAGTCGCGGCATGTTTGCGCCGTTCCTCGGCCGGTGCGGGGCCCGGCCGCTACGTCGGGCACGGAGACCCGACGCTACGTTCGGCCGACGAG
>CAZDTB010000183.1:0-8730 GCA_964508075.1 uncultured Planctomycetales bacterium | reverse complement strand
GGCTTCAGTGTTGGCGCATTTCACACCGTCGATATCACGAAAAGGATACCAATACTGAGTCCAGGTGCGGGTTTCGTAGGGCTGAATCCAACTGTAGTCAGGCTGGTTGTCGGAGTAGGCGCCGACCATCAATTCGAGATACGGGCCGTCGGTCTCCGTGAGAATCTTGTCCCACATCTGCCCCCTCGGACCGGGCCCCCATATCCAGAACTTCTTGCCCGGAACGATGTGGTGGTCGGCCACGTGAACGAGCCCTGCCTTCTTCCCATGATCGTAGCCGGCCACAAAGTCGTCCGCATAGTTCCAACAGAAGAACGACATCGGCTCCGGATGGTTCCCCCACCAGGAGATGTCGACTCCTGCGCTGTAATCCGTGCCGCAGTAGACCTCGTGTGATATCGGCCAGTGCGCGAATTCCTTCTTCGCATGGTAGACCGCGAACTGGGTGCGCGGCGGAAAGATCACCTGATATTCCTCGTGCGCATGCACCGCCACGTTGGCCCAGTAAAGGAAGGAGTTCACGAACGGCGTCCGGTTAAACAGAGTCACATCCACGTCCAGGCAGGAACTGCCCGGCCGGAGCGTCATGGCGATCGTCCAACGCATGCGGTGGCGCAGTTCCGTCTCGCCGATCCAGATGGTCTTGCTTCCGTCGGGATTGTGCCGGAGCGCGTGAGCGACGGGAAGCAGGGCCGTGGCCCGGTGATGATGAGGCACATCCCACTCGATTCCTCCGGAGATCCACGCGCCGAGCATCCCGATCAGGGCGGGCTTGATCACGTGCTGGCGGTAGATGAAGTCATAGCCGTTGGTCTTGTCCACCGCGGAGAAGAGGCGACCGCCGAGCGCGGGAAGAACACAGAGCTTCAGGTATTCGTTCTCGAGGTAGACCGCGTTGTACGCCTTGTCGCGACGCGTGTCGGTGAGCACGTCGTACATTGAATACGGATACACCCGCCCCTGCGCGCCCTGGTACGCCCGCCCGGCGTAGAAGCGCGGGTTGCGATCGGGAGGACCGACCTCATACGTGGGGATGACCAGCGACTCTTCCCAGATTCTGACGGTCGACAGCGTCCCTTCCCCTGCGCGTGAAGAGCCCGCTGAGATCGACAGGGCGATCAGCACAGTGCCCGTCCACCAGATTCTCCTGGTCATCGTAGTCCTCTTGCCCGGCCGGCGTCAGGATGCGTCTGACGTCGCCCATCCATCTCCGAACGCGGTTGCATCGCAACCCTGGCTGGGTTGGCCAGCCTATCCTTGTGGGTAGTCTGACCATCCTCGGCGGTCGCGGCAACTCCGACCCAAACCCCGGCGATCCTGTGCTCAGATGATTCCTGGCGTTCCGGACGCTAGCGGTTGGCGTTCGCTTTCTCTGCTGCTTAAAGGCTCTAACATGACTAGGGTGGCACCGGCGTCCCGCCGGTGACGACACGGGCGAGACGCCCATGCCACCCGGTTTTGATAGGCGCTCTTAATAAAGGCCAGTTCAGCATCTCGTGGCCTGGCTGCCTCGCCGCCAAGGCCGATGTCGGGAAGAAACTGCGCTGCGTGTCTCAGCCGTGCGTGCCCAACCGGCTCACGGCGCATCAGGCTCGTGCGCAGCCTCGTGACCTGCTGCGTCTGAATCGGCTTTCAATATTGCCCGCCAATCGGCGGCCTGCTCGGGCTGGTCCCATTCCTCGTACAGTCTGACGATGGCGTACAGCGTGAACATCGTCTGGGGATCACGCGGTCCCCGCGCCTCTGCTAACAGTGAATATGCCTCCAACAACACCGGCTCCGTCTCTTCGTACCGCTCCAGGTCCAGCAAACACGCGCCGAGCATGCTCGCAGCACCAGCGGTCTGCTGATCCTCAGCGCCGTACAGCTCAGTCGCGATGTCGTACGCTTCACGCAGCAACGGCTCGGCGGCATCCGCGTCACCTTTGTCCTTCAACAGGCCACCCAATGAGGTCAGCGTGTACGTCGGAAGCGGATGTACCGGCGGAAGCAGCTTGCGCTGCAACTCGAGCGCGTCGGTGAGCAGCACCTCCGCCTCTTCGATCTGCCCGGTGGAGCGCAAGACAGCGCCCAACATGTACATGTCACGGGCCACGTCCGGATGTTCGCGCCCGAGGAGGGCCTGCCGGGCCCCCAGCGTTTCGCGGCGCATGGCCACGCAAGCCTCGGTGTCACCCATGCGCGCGTACAGTCCCGCCAGCTTGTTGAGGCTTGCGACTACGCTGACGTCCGCGTCGCCGTAAAGCTTCCGGCGGATTTCCAGCTCGTCGCGCAGCAGTGGCTCGGCCGCATCGATCTCACCTTTTTCGATCAGCACCCAGCCCAGGGCCCCCATCGTCTGCGCCACTTGCGGGTCGTCCCGGCCCAGCAACTCGACACTGGTATTGAGCGCTTGTCTATACATGTCCTCCGCCTGATCCCAGTCACGCATGCGGGAGTACAAAGCCGCCAGGCCATTGAGACTGTTGACCACGCTGATGTGCTGTTCGCCGTACAGCTTCCGGCGGATCTCCAGCTCTTCGCGCAGCAGCGGCTCGGCCGCGGCGAGCTCACCCTTTTCAATCAGCACCCAGCCCAGGGCTCCCAGGGTGTACGCCACTTGGGGATGATCCTGGCCCAACAGTTTCACGCTCGTGTCGAGCGCTTGTCGGTACAGATCCTCCGCCCCATCCAGGTCGCCCGATTGTCGCCGGAGCATCGCCAGGTTTGTCAGCAAACCCGCAACGTGCGGATGTTCGGTCCCCAGCGTTTGTTCGGCGCGTGCCAGAACAACCCGGAACAGCTTCTCCGCTTCCGCGTACTGGCCCCGACGCTGCAGCAGCAGTGCCAGGTTGTTGAGCGCGGTGATTACCAGCGGGTGTTCGTCCCCAAGCACTCGCCGGCGAATCTCGAGCGCCTCGTGAAACAGCTCCGCCGCCTGGTCAAGGTCACCCCGATCCATCGACACCCAGCCCAGTCCCACCAGGCTGCTCGCCGTATCTTGATGATCATTGCCAAGCGTCTTCCGACGAATAGCCAATGCCTCGCGCATGAGTGGCTCGGCGCCATCCAGATTGCCGCTGTCGCGCAACACCCACGCCAGTTGAACGAGCGTTTCGGCCACCATCGGGTGCTCGTCGCCATACTCGGATCGGCGAGTCGCCAATACTTCGCGCAGCAGCGCTTCCGCTCCCGCGAAGTCGCCCTTCGCCCGCAACACGGACGCCAGTTTCGTGGTCGTGCGCGCCACTTCGGGATGATCATCCCCCAAATCCCGACGGAGCATCTCCACAGCGTCACGCAGGTGAGTCTCCGCGGCGGTGTTCTGACCGAGATTGAGGTACTTCTCTCCCAATGTCGCGCGGGCCAGCGCTTCGACCGTCAGTTGATCCGACGGCGTCGGCTGAGCAGGTGCCTCCGGCACGCCGGGGGTTTCGCCTGGGGATGGGCGCCCGGCAGGCTCCAGCGTTTGATCGGCGAAAGCCAGCACGTTGTCCAGGAACCCGAGGGGTTGCCCAGGTTTGCTCGCCGCCCCTGGCATAGTCTGGCGCGCCGCGACCGCCATTGGTCGCTGTTCCGGCGTCTGCCGTAGGTCAATCTCGCTTTGCAGAGCCAACTGCGCCTCTGCCTGCACCTGTCCCAACTCGGCCAACCATTGTGCCGCCAGCTTCTCGGCCTTTTCGGCCCGCTCGCGCTCTTCTTCAAGCCGACGCAGGTGCCGTTCCGCCAACAAGCGTTGTTCCGCTTCGGCGGCCCGCGCTTGTTCCGCCGCCGCACGCGCCTCCCCAGTGGTCCGTTCCGCCGCAACGGCCCGGTCGCGCTGGCGGACCGCCTGCTGCCAGAAGATCAGTGTGACCGCGAGCCCCACCACTATCACGAACACCAGAGCGGCCGAAACGGCTGCTGCAACCCGATAGCGATGAATCGTCTTCTTGAACATATACCACCCGCTGTCTCGCTTAGCTTCAATGGGTTCGCCGGCGAGATATCGTTCGATGTCGCGTGCCACCTCGCCGGCCGTCTGGTAACGACGCTCGCGCTCTTTCTGCAGGCATTTGAGCATGATCGTGTCGAGTTCATCGTTGATCTGTCTTCGAATCGTGCTTGGCCGGGCCGGTTCGGAGCGCATGATGCGATCCAGCACGTCACGCAGATTCCCGACGACCTCGTACGGGAACTTGCTGGTCAGCATCTGATACAGAATCACGCCCAG
The DNA here is from genome assembly GCA_964508075.1 of uncultured Planctomycetales bacterium. Classification (GTDB taxonomy): domain Bacteria; phylum Planctomycetota; class Phycisphaerae; order UBA1845; family Fen-1342; genus JALSRY01. The sequence goes on along the minus strand of CAZDTB010000183.1, from coordinate 4,538 downwards.
CGAGTACACGTCCGTCCGAATGTCAATCTTGCTGGGGACGCCCTCGGCCTGTTCCGGCGAGGCCCAACCCAGCGAGCCCACAAACTGCCCGGTCAGGGTCATCGCCGAAGCCTCCGCCTCGCTGACCGCCACTTTCGCCAAGCCGAAATCCAGCACGTGTGGCTCGCCGTCCGGGTCTACGACGATGTTGCCCGGCTAGAGATCGCGGTGGATCACGCCCCGCAGGTGGGCGGAGTTAACCGCGTCGCAGATCTTGCCGAACAGTCTCAGCGTCTCGTCGATCGACCGCTCGCCGCTGGCCATGTAGACATCGAGCGGCTGGCCGCGGATGTAGTCCATCACGAAGAACTGACAGCCCGCGCTCGAGCCGCTATCGTGGATGGTGACGATATTGGGATGGTTGAGCTGTCCCAGAATCTGCACTTCGCGGTCGAAGCGCGCCCGGTCCGCCTGGCCGCTGAACGGCCCTTCCTTCAAGACCTTGATCGCAACCTTGCGCTTGGTGGCTTTCTGGAGCGCCTGGTAGACGATGCCCTGCCCGCCGCGGTGAACTTCCTTGATGATCTTGTATCCGACGAACGAATCTGCCGGCGGACCAGAAAACCGCGGCGCGCGATTGCCCGGGGATTCCAGTGTCTGGTTATCGCCCACGATCTTATCACGCGCCGCGGCAATCATCTCAGCGTCCCTAGCCACAGAGTTCTGATCCGCGTCATCACTCGACCGCTTCTCAGCCATGGCTGCTCCTCGCCCGCCACGCGGGTACTGCTGCGAAGGCGGTCGCTTCCAGTACTTCCGCGACAAAAGGCGCGAATACTCACGCGCGACCGCTGAAAAACTTCGATTCTGATCCCAGAATCTCGCGCAGCCGGTCGTGCGCCCGGCCCCGCAGCATATAAACCGCTCCCGGCGAGCGACCGATCGCTTCCCCGACTTCCGCCGCGGACCGCCCTTCCAGGTCGTACCGCCGAACCACTTCCTGGTACACCTCGGGCAGGCGCGTAATGGCGTCTTCCAGAGCGACGCGCGCCTCGCGGCCCGCGACCTGGCGACTCGGTGTCGCCCGTGTCGTCCCGCTCAGCACGTCGATCAACGCGACGTACGAGTCGTCGCTGCCGGCCCCGTGCGCCTGCTTTGCCGGCGACGGTCGTTTTGCCCGGGCAAGTTCTTTCACCAGATCCCGCAGGTTGTTTTGAGCGATCCGCAGCAGCCAACCACCGAACGTCCCCGGGCCCGCGGGATCGAACCGCCGAACGTGCAGGAACGCTTCGAGAAACGTCACCTGCATCACGTCGTCCAGGTCAAACTTGGAGAGCCACTGACTTTCCAGCCGCAGTTCCCGACGGATTTGTGGTGCGTGTTGCTGCAACAGGGCGCTTAGCGCATCCGAGTCGCCGCCCACGGCACGCGCGACGAGCTCACGTTCCGGTTCGCCCACGGGTCGTCACTCCGCTCTCCGGCCAAGAGATGCCTTAGGTCAAACGCAATTCTAGCCGACCGCCCGCGCGAACAGAAGCAGACCTGCGGCGAAGTGCACCGCGACCTCCCCAGGGTCAAATCGTTCGCGCCTCAAGTGCGCGCGAAATCCGCGTCCCGTTCTCGGTTCTCAAAGAAAGACAGCGCGTGAGTTCACCGCACGTTTGTCGCGTGCCTGTTGAGAACGTCGCGTGGCTGGTTTGGGACTCGCGAGCCGAAAACGCCGCGGCGGAGCGGCTGTTCGTGGTCCACTCCAGATCCCCACGCTGCGCTGTGCGGTCCAATATGGAGGTCTGACTATGTCCGGTCGATCCAAACCAGCGGGGTGGACCTGAAGCACGCCTAGAATCGAAGTACAAGGCCCAGACGTAGCCGCAGTGCCGGGATGTTGCCAACCGGGCGGACGCTGGCAGAGCTAGCCGTGGGCTGATGGTCGCACACCGGCTGGCCCTCGGTTCCGACGTGCACCGCTCTGTGCCTCCTGGAGGATTTGGGGGCAGCATTTCCGGCGCGGATCTGCTATCGTAGGGGATGAACCGACGCCGTGCTCAGATCCCGGCCGTTCGGAGGCAGCCGGGTGCAAGTCCAACCCGGGCATCGCGGGTCGGCGTGAAGGCTGGGAAGGATGCGGGATCGCACGGATAAGGCGGCCTCGTGTACGTTGTTCGAGCTTGAGCCAGGCTCGGGCGCGAGTCCAAATCGAGTGGCTTCCGCGAAAGCGCTAGTTTGGGAGGAAAGTCCAATGTCCTGCTCTGCACGAATCATTTCGCTCAGTGCCTTGGCTGTCATGCTTTGTCCACTGACGGCGTGGGCACAATACAACTCGGAGCTCGTGGGCTTCAACGGTCCGCCGATCGACGATCCGGCGACGTCGCAGGAGATGTTCCGGATCCCGGAGTGGTCGGGCTCGACGACGAATTACGTCGTGCACAATGTAGAGCCGTACGATAACAACGCCGCGTTTCGCGCCGCGGGTCTGCATACGGAGGGCGCCGCGGCGATGCAGGTGTTCTTCAACTGGGTCGACCCGGCCGACCCCGATTCGTGGGTCCGGCTGACCACCTTCAACGGCCCGGAGCGGCCGAACCCCGCCCTGCACACCGAGGGCAAGGTGCGCTTCAAGGTCACGAACCGGAGCGAGCTGGTTCTCGGCGAGATCGGTATGTGCCTGGGTATCCGGGAGACCGGCGTCGAGGTTCCGCAGCTTGCTGACGGCGGCACCGTCGGCGACATCGAGTGGGTGGGCGTCGACACCACGCCCAACGGCATCATTGCCGGCCCCGACGGCATCGTCGACACCGCGGCCAACCCGGAGAGCGACGACGTGCAGGTGTACCCCGTGGGTTACGACATCAACAATGACCCGAACGAGCCTTTGCCTGCGGGCACGGCCGTCGTCTCTCCGGGGCCCGACGGCGTGCTTGAGACCACGCCCGTACCGGATGATGAGTTGCGCTTCGGCTATTTCATCGCCGCCAACGGCACCCGTACGCCGATCCCCGCGATCACCCTGCCCCCGTCACCCGTGCCGTACGAGCTGGAGTGGGATCTCTCGACCGGCGTGGTGTCGATCGGCGGCGTAGCGCAGGGTGGCGGAATCGCCGGATTCACCGGAGACGGCGATCTGAACGTGACACCCGCGCGAGGCGTGCTGGAGCACATCGCGCTGACAAACGTAGCGTCGGACGGTGCCCTGCTGATTGATCAGGCGATCGACGAAATGCAGTTTGAAGCACCCGAGCCGGACCCCGTGCTCCCACCCACGGTCGTCTGGCCGATCATTGCCGGCGACACGGAAGTCACGGTCACCGATCTGCAGCACGGCGTTGATCAGGTAACGCTGCTGCTGGACCACTCGCCTCTCCTGGTCGAAAACGTGACGACCACCGAAGACGTCGTTTTCACACTGCCGGCAGAAGCGCAGACCGACGAGACTTACACGGCGACGCAGCGGGTTGGTGGTGAGGTCAGCGCGGAATCTGCCCCGGTGGTTGTCCTGCCCGAGCCGCCCGCGTACACCTTCGCGCTGCTGGTAGATGAGGGTGGCACGGGAAGCTGCGACTACACGACCGGTGGCTGGGAGTGGGTCGGCGTGAGCGCGGTGGAACAGGCGGGCTTGTACTGGGCCCCGCAGGGACAACCGCTCTTCGCCGCCGACGCGGTCTGGCAAACCGTCGACATCCCGCTCGACGACGATGGCTTGGTCATCGCATGTCTCGGCGGCGACGGAGCCTTGGGCCCGTCACCGACCGGCTTCTATACCATCGACAGCATCTGGTTCACCGCCGCCGAGCCCAACTCTCCCGGTCCCTGGGAAGCCTTCGTTGACGGCGTACAGTTGATCGATTCCGCGGGCCAGGTGGCTGAAACCATCTTGGGCATGGAAGACGGCGTCAACCGGCTGCCATTCAGGCGCGGGCAGAGCCAGGATGCAACCACTGCTTCGGGGTTGTCCGACACGGCCTCGTTCGACGGAGCGTGGAGCCACCGGTTGGAGTGGACGTATGACGGCGTCGCCCCGGAGTCGTTAGGGATGCTCCAGCGCGTCGGGACGAGTTGCGGCACCGCCGAGTTGATTGACGATACCTCCACGGCCATCCGCTTCCACCTGCTGTGCCGTGGCGAGCCGACCAACCCGGCCGTCCCGCTTCCCGTCGTCGCCGGCCCGATCGTTGTCGGGGATCAAGACACCGTGCGAGTCTTCCACGAGGTCGAGGCAACCACCGTCGATCTCTATATCAACGGGGAGCTGGCGGAAACGCAGGACAATCCCGGCACTGCCTATACTGATTTCCCTGAACTGTTGCTCGAACCGGGCGACTCGATCTCTGCCAGGCAGACGCTGCCCGTGGGTGGGGAGAGCGACTTTGCCTACCCGCGCGGCGTTTCGGATCAACCCCCGCCGCCGAGAGTCGGCACCCCGTTGTTGCCAGGAGCTACGAGTGTGGCCTTGACCAACGTGTCGGCCGCCCCGTTCGCGACGGCCAGTGAGGTCAGTGTGTACGTCAACGGCGGCTTGGCCGGCAGCGCGCCCGGCGGCACCGAAATGGTCGAGGTGCCCA
>CAZDTB010000182.1:0-8748 GCA_964508075.1 uncultured Planctomycetales bacterium | reverse complement strand
CTTCCAGCTTCCGTTTGAGAGACGCGACACGTTTGGCGACGATGCGGCGGTCAATTTCGATCTGGCGCTCGCCCGGCCCGCGTGTGCCGATCCCGCCGACGACACCCGCCGCGCTCCCGCCGCCGGCGCCGGCGATACGCTCGAGGTGCGTCCACATCCCGCGCAGGCGGGGGGCGGTGTATTCGAGTTGGGCGAGCTCGACCTGGAGACGGGCCTCGGCGGTCCGCGCGCGTGACGCGAAGATGTCGAGAATCAGCTCGCTCCGATCGAGCACTTTCCGCTCGGTCGCTTTTTCGATCTCGCGAATCTGCGAGGGAGACAGTTCGTTGTCGAAGATGATCACGTCGGCGTCGACCGCGTCCGCCCGCTGGCGGATCTCCTCCAGCTTGCCCTTGCCGACGCAACTAGCCGGGTCGAACGAGCGCCGCCGCTGCACCGTGCGATCGACGACCTCGGCGCCCGCGGAGCGGGCCAGTTCAGCGAGTTCCGCTAGCGGATCGCCGATGAGCTGTTCCCCGTTCGTCAGCACGCCGACGAGCAATGCCCGTTCCCGCCGAACGGAGAAATCGTCGCGCGCCGCCTGTTCCGCGAAGGTGCCCTTTGCCATGCAGTACCCTGACTACAGTACGAGAGCCACAACCCCAATAGTATATCAAACCGACGGCCGCAATTGGCAATTGATTTGCGTTCGAACTGCCGTGGGCGAGCAAGACGTGCCGGCAGGATCAGCCAGCGCCCAGCGCCAGCCGCCGCCACAATTCGCCAAGAATCCGGAAGCCGCAGTGCTCGAAATCCATGAACATCACGATGGTCGCGAGGGCGAAATGCATCGTCACGATCCAGCACACGACGGTCCACCAGGCGCCGGCCGGCCTGATGCGGGCATGCAGGCGCTTGCGCCCCTGATCCCAGAGGCGCTGCACGGTCAGCGCCAGGGCCTGCACGGCTCCCCAGGCGAAGAAGGACCAGCTCGCCCCATGCCAGATCGCGACAAACCCGAAGACCGCGAAGATCCGCACCAGCGGAAATCCGTGCCCGCCGCCGAGCGGAATGTAGATGTAGTCGCGCATCCAGCGGCCGACGGTGACGTGCCAGCGGTGCCAGAAATCGCGCACGCTCACGGCCCGCGGCAACCAGTCGAAGTTGTTGTCGACGCGAATCCCAACCCAGTAGGACAACATCGCCGCCATCTCGTTGTACGTCCACAGCAGCAGATACACCTGGATCGGAATAAGATAGAAGATCCGCACGATCCGGTCTGTCGCGTACAGCTCGGGCGCCGCGAAGAAGTCTCCCTCGGGCAGCACCCGCGGGAGATTCTTCATGACCACTGCCAGGAAAAAACCCCCGATCAGGAACAGACCGGCCCTTTGCAGCACCTCCTTCCAGGGCACCGGCGCCGCCGGGTTCCAGGCCTCGAGCCGCTCCAGGAATTCGTGCCGCAGCATCACCGGCCCAAGCCGCATGCAGGGTGGGTATAGCAGCCAGCAAATCGTATCGGTCAGCCGCAACCGGTCGTGCGGGTTGCGCGACCAGTTGACCCCCCAGGCAATGAAGCGCAGGAGAAAGTACGCGGCCCCGACGGCATGCAACGCCGCCAGTCGCGAGCCCCCCTGCCAGCCGTACCAGCTCCACTGGGGGTACCACCATAACGGCGAGACCAACGCGATCAGCCCGATCCAGACCAGCGCGACCATCAGGCGTGGCCGCAGCCGCCCCTCGCGCAGCAGTCGCCCAAGCAGGAGAACCCAGGCGCCCGCGACCAGCAGACCGCCCAGCACGATCAGCGTTGCCAGCGGACCGGCGGTGCCGACCATCCATACCAGCCCGCACGAGATCAAGGCGGCCCGCGGTCGCCGCCGCGCCGCCAATCGCAGAATCGGGATCAAGGGCGTGAAGAAGATCAGCCCGAACGGGCTGGCCACGAGCTCCCAGACGCTCAGCGATTGGTCGGGCAGCGCAATGAACGGGTTGAACAGCGGCTCGGGGGACGGGATGTCGATCAAGGCAGCGTGGTCACCTTCGAGGAACCCGGCATCATCAGCTGGTACAAGAACGCTACGTCCCGGTTGTGCATCCGGACACAACCCAGCGAGACCGCCTTGCCGATCGTCTCCGGCTCGATCGTGCCATGGATGCCGTATCCAATCTGGCCGACGGCGTCACCTCCGACGCCTTCCAGGCCGATCCAGTGCTCGCCCAGCGGATTGGTGGGATCGTCCGGCGGAATGATGCGCTTGATCTCGGCCGCCGCCGGCGGATAGTAAGCCGGGTTCGGCAGCCGGTCCTTGACCAGCCATTCTCCCAGCGGCGTGCCTCGGTCGGTCCCCAGCCCGACCGGAAAGCTTCGCAGGTACAAGTCCTGCAAACGGACGTCCAGCCGGAACTCCGATCGGTGAATCTCCACGTTAAAGGGTCCGCGCGGCACCTTGATCTTCTGACCGGGCCGAATGCGGGTCGGGTCCGTAATCCCGTTGATCAGCACGATCGCTTCGTGCGGCACGTCGAACCGCTTGCCGATGTTGATCAGGTACTCGCCCGGCTGAATCGTGTACGTCTCGAAGAGCGGGTCGTCCGGCCGTTGCTGCTTGGAGAAGACCGTCGCGTCGGCGATTCTCCGGAGATGCCGGCGCAGCTCGGCCCGCTCGGGCTCGTTGCGACTTATCGCCAGCATGCGGTTCAGCTCCTGGCGGGCGGCAATCACCTGCCCGGCCTGGTAGCGCTGCAACGAGGCGTTGATCCGTGGATTGTCAGACAGCTCATCCGAGGCATCCCGTTCGGAAGCGGCCTGATGCTCATCATCCGGCGCCAAAGCCTGCGCCGGCTCGGGGACGGTCGCGTCCTGCCCCGGGACAGCCTCGCCGCCAACGTCCACCGGCGTCAGAACCTCGTCGGTCGGCAAGCCCTCATCGGTTGCCGCGATCACGGCCTCGGGGACCCCCGCATCGGCTAGCTCGCCCGTTTCCGCCAATCGCTGATTCTCCGTCGCAGCGCTAAGCTGCCCGCTCGGTTCGCCAGCGCCCCGCGGCCAGAACCACCAACCGGCGCCGGCCGCGACAACCACGATCAGCAGCAGAACAACAAGTCGTGAGCGGCGTTTTCGTCGTCGTTGCACCTCGAGTCCTCCCTGACGCGTCCCCGTCAATCCATACTCCATGTGTCGTGTCCACCGATGGCGAGAAACCTGCTCCGCTTCGGCGAACACGCGGAAGATACACCGCCGGTAGCGCATCTCCAAGTCGAATTCGCTGAGCCCAGCTCGGGTTTCACCCTCTATGGAGTAGTCCTCGCGGCAGTCCGGAGCTACCATATTCAACAGCTATCCACGGATGGAATCAGACGCAGGGAAGCGAGAAGGCAACTTGAAACCCGCCGAACACCAGTGCACGCCCGCGTTCGAGGCTTCGCTCGAAGCCTTCCACGTGTATCAAAACGTCGAGTGCGGGCTCGCGGCCAACACCATTCAGGCTTATCGGCGCGATCTGCGGCGCTTCGGCGACTTCCTCCGCCGCGAGTCAATCGGCACCTGGACCGACATCGATCCGCAAGTGGTCCAGCGTCACCTGATCGAGCTGACCGGGGCCGGCTACTGCGAATCCACCATCGCGCGCCACGTGGTGGCGATCCGCATGTGGCTCAGGTGGCTGAACGAAACCAAACAGATTCCCGAGGACTTGACGACCCTGCTCGAATCGCCCAAACGCTGGCAACGGCTGCCGCAGACTCTCAACCTCGACCGGACCGTCGAGCTGGTCACGTCGCCCGAGCTCGACCATCCGCTCGGCCTGCGCGACCGCGCCATCCTCGAGCTCTTCTACGCCTGCGGCCTGCGCGTCAGCGAGCTCTGCGGGCTGCGGCACAGCGACCTTAACCTCAGCGCCGGCTATGTACGCTGCATGGGCAAGGGTCGCCGCGAGCGCGTCGTGCCAGTCGGACGGAAGGCCCGCGACGCGGTCGAAGCGTATGCCGAACACCTCCGCCCGAAGCTGTTGCAGCGCGCGCTGGAAACCGGCCGCGTCGAAACCCCACTCACCAACAAGCTCCGCGCCGCGCTCCCGCTCTTCCTCAGCCGGAACGGGGGCCCGCTCGAGCGGACGGCGGTCTGGCGCATCGTCCGCCGACAAGCCAAACGTTGCGGCATCCAGGGCAAGACCAGCCCGCACACGCTGCGGCACAGTTTCGCCACGCACCTGCTCGAAGGCGGGGCCGACCTGCGCGTGGTGCAGGAGCTGCTCGGCCACGTGAGCGTCAACACCACCGAGATCTACACGCACGTCCAGACCAGCCGCCTCCGCGAGCTCCACGCCCGCTGCCACCCGCACGGCAAGGAGCGACGATTGACGGTTGACGATTGACGGTTGACGATTGGGGATTGATGCGCGCACGCCTTTTCAATCGTCAATCGTCAATCGTCAATCTCCAATCGTCCCTCCCCCCTCCTGGTCGGACACTGTCTACGCCGATACGATGCCCATGCCGCCCCGACCGGTGCCACCCGCACCGCGACGGCGGGTATCAGATTACTGACCGGCAAGTATCACCGGACCCACGGAGGTTTCAGATGCGTTCGTTTTCACACCGCATTCCCTGGCCGCGCCTGGCCCTGTTGGCCGCCGGCACCACCTTCATCTTGAGCGGCTGTGACCCGCAGCTCCGCGCGACCGTCGAGAACGGCTTCATCACGTTGTCCACCAGCGTGCTGACCTCGGTGATGCGTGCGCTGCTTGAGCTCTGGCAGGAATCTAGTGCGGTAACCGCGCGCCTGCTAAGCGAGCTCGGCCCTGTGCTGACCTGATTGGAGCGTCGCGATTCGATTGCCACGCGTTGGCAAGGCCGAGTCGTCGACGGCTGCGCCGCTCGGGCGAAGCGCGATGGGCTTACGCTCAGCGACCGCGTGAACCCGGCTCAGAAATCCCCCGGCCCGCCCGTCCCCGGTCCATCGTCGTCCATTCGCCGGTACGTCACCCGGCCACGCAGATGCCATGCCAGACCCAGTAGCGAACAGCCCGCAGCAACCAGGACGGCGGCGACGATCAGCTCCAACAGCTTCGGAACTAGAAAAATCAGCACGCCGAAGACGATCAGCAGCAGGCCCAGAAACGCCGGCACGAACCACAATCCGCCGCCCCCGCCCAGGCCCCAGCGATATCGTTGATCTTGCATGTCCCCAGCTCCGCCACCGGCACCAATCGGGCTTGCCTTGAGCCCGATCTGCGTTTCCCGGATGATAGCGGTATGTAGCACCACCGGCGAACCCTGAATTGGCATCGGAACCATGGCCGAAGCGCTGCTGAGCATAGAGAACTTGCGAGTGCAGTATGGGCAGCTGGTCGCCGTCGACGGTCTGTCGTGCGAGCTGCATGCCGGGCACTTGTTGGGTCTGATCGGTCCAAACGGCGCCGGCAAGACGACGACGCTGCGAGCCGCGGCCGGACTTCAGCCGCTTACTACCGGCCGCGTTTATCTACTCGGTCACGACGTTTTCAAGAACGCGACCATCGTGAACCAACACCTCGGGTTCACGCCCGACACGCCCGCGCTTTATGACACGCTGTCGGTGGAGCAGTTCCTGTGGTTCATCGCCAGATGCTACGGCTTGACCGAAGGGCTGGCCTCTGAACGCATCGACCACTGGCTTGAGAACCTCTGGCTGGCCGAGAGGAAGCAATCGCGGATCTCAGCGCTGTCGCGCGGGATGAAGCAGCGCCTGGCCGTGGCGCGCACGCTGCTGCCGGACCCCCACATTGTGCTGATGGACGAGCCCGCCGCCGGGCTCGATCCGGCCGGCCGCGTCGAGTTCCGCAAGCTGCTCGCAAGCCTGCGCGACCAAGGCAAAGCGCTCATCGTCTCGTCGCACATCCTGGCCGATCTCGCCGAGTACTGCACGCACATCGCGATCATGGGACACGGGCGGCTGCTCAAATACGGAACTGTGGCCGAAGTGGCCGGCGCCGAGAGCCAGGAACGTGCGCAGTATCGGATCGTGCTTGCCCGACGAGTAGGCGATCTGGCGGCGCGTTTGCAGGATCTCCAGGCGGATGAGGCGGTCAGCCATCTCAAGTTCGACGCCGACCTGATCACACTCGAATACGATCGCGATCGCCAGGCGGCCGCCGAGTTGCTCCGCAAACTGATTGCCGCCGGACTCCCCGTAGCCGAGTTCCACACGGTCAGCCCGGACCTGGAACAAGCGTATCTCCGCACCGGCATCCGCCAGGTGGACTGAATGATGTCGCTCAACCCCCTGCTGTGGCTGCACCTGCGAATCACCGGCAGCGCGCGTACGAACGTATTCATCGCCACTGCATATGCCGCCATCATCATTCTCTTCGCTTCGCTCAGCTTCTACATTGCCGCGTTGAACGTGCCGCCGCGCAATCGGCCCGCGACCTTCGCGCAGATCAATGTGGTCTGGCTGTCGATCATGACCGTGGCGCAGGGGGTGTTCCTACTGTTGCTCGGCCCGTCTGCAGTCCGCCGTGCCATCCAGCGTGACTTCGACACGGGGATGCTGGACTCACACCGTTTGTCGCCGATGAGCAACCTGAAGATTGTCCTGGGCTACCTGACCGGCCCGCCGATCCAGGCCGTGCTGCTTTACGCCGTCAGTCTCGTGTTCGGAACCTACTTCGCGGCGAGCTACGCCGCGTCGCCCGGGCTGGGCGGAGCGATCGGCGTTCGGGCCACTCTCGGCGGCTGGTATTTCGCGCAGGGCTGCATGCTGCTGCTTGCAGCGATGTTCGCGGCGCTGATCCTGCTCACCGCGATTGCCACCCGCGGCAAGGCCAACGTCGTCGGGATCCTGGCGCTGATCGGCGTCTTCGGGGGTTGGTTCGCGATCGTTTTCGTTCCCGGCCTGGCCCTTGTGCTTGGCGTGCTGAGCGGCGGCGTCCTGTTTGGCTTGCTCACGTCGACCAAGATCGCCGGTGACGCGTTGACCATCGTCAACGCCGGCGCGCTGCAATTTACCCTGTGTCTGATCTTCGTGACCGCGGCGTGCGGGAAGCTCCGCAAGCCGGAGCGCCCCCTCTTCAGCCTGCCGCTCGGTTTGACCCTGCTGATCGTCTGGGGCATCGCGCTGCTGGCCGGGATGCACGCGGCGCCCGAGTACGACTGGCTGTTTGGGGAATGGAGAGAATACCGCTTCGCTCAGCTAGTTGCATCGACCATCGCGTTCATGCTGGTCGCCCTGCTCCCGCTGGGCGCCGCCGCCATCAACCTGTTTCATCATGACCGTGCGGCCAGCTTTGGTGAGCGCCCGGTCGCTCGCTCTCGACTTCTCTTGCTTGCGCCTTTGCTGGCCGCGCTGACCGCCGTGTGCCTGGATCTGATGCTGCGAGCAGTCGGGCCTGAGCAGCTCTCTCGCGCCGCCCGCGAGGCCTTGCTGCACCGCTCCGTCTGGGCCGGAATCGCGGCCGCGCTGCTTCTCAGCTTCTGGACCGACTTCCACTGTCTCTACTCTCTCAAGGCTTTCGTGCGACGCCCCATGATCGCCTTCCTGATCGTGCTGGCGACGCTCAAGGGCGCCCCTCTCGCGCTGGATGGCGTCATCAAGTTCTGCGTCGAGGAAGTGGCCGAACGGAACTGGACCGGTGAAGGTTACCTGACGGGGCTCTCGCCGATCGGGACGCTGATCCTCACCCCACGGGCGGGAACAGCGGTGTGGGTTGGCCTGGTCACTCAGCTCGCTGTAGCCATCGGCGCGACTGCACTTGCGCGCCGCGCTCGCCGCCATTTGGGTAAGCATCGCGTAGCCCAGGATTCGTAAGCGCGCACCCTCAAACGACGGCGCACGTCAACCGGCCCGCCAGCCACGATTGCTCAGAACTGTAGTTTGATCACCGGCTTGAGCGCCAGCGCTGCCAGGATGGAAACCACGAAAAACGTCACCGGCCAATGGATCTTGAGCCCGCAGCGACCAGTACGGCGGCAACGATCAGCTCCCACAACTTCGGGCCCACCTTGAGCCACGCCTCCGTTTCCCGGATGATAGCTGGTGGAGCAAGGCCCGGCGAACGTCAGCGAGAACCGTCAAGATGCTTGAACAAACGAACATCAGACAGGAAATCTGCGAAATCGGTCGGCGGATCTACGCCCAGCAGTTCGTCGCCGGCAACGCCGGCAACATCTCGTGCCGGCTTTCCGACGAAGTCGTCGTCTGCACGCCGACGCTGATCTGCAAAGGCTTCATGCAGCCTGACGATCTGTGCACGCTCGATCTGGCCGGCAATCAGCTTTCCGGAAAGCGCCAACTCACCAGCGAAATCCGCCTGCATCTGGAGGTCTACAACCACAACCCCAACGTCAAAGCGGTCGTGCACTGCCACCCGCCGCACGCGACGGCGTTCGCCGTGGCCCGCGAGGACATTCTTATCGGCATCCTGCCGGAGGTGGACGTATTTCTGGGGACGGTCCCCCGGGCCGAGTACGAAACGCCGGGCGGCCCCGACTTCGCGCAGACGATCCGGCCATTCATCGGCAAAGCCAACACGGTTGTGCTCGGCAACCACGGCGTCGTGAGCTGGGGCCAGTCGGTCGAACAGGCCTACTGGCACGCGGAGATTCTCGACAGCTACTGCCACGTGTTGCTGTTGGCCCGACAGCTCGGACACGTCGAGCAGCTCTCGGAGCAAAAGATGCAGGAGCTGCGCGAGCTGCGCGAGAGATTCGGCGCGGGCGTCGACGGACAGCGCAGCCCGGACGCCCCCGACCCGGGCTGACACGGTCGGACAAAATCTTGACCGCGGC
>CAZDTB010000181.1:0-8754 GCA_964508075.1 uncultured Planctomycetales bacterium | reverse complement strand
ATCGCCGGACCCGGGCGGGTCGGTCGCCACCAGCCCGATGATCACGGGGAACTCGGCCTGCGCGGTCCACACGAACGACGTCGGCTCCGTCGCCACCACCTCGAACCAGTCCGTGTCACGCCAGCCGTCCTCCGCCCAGAGCGTCCCGCAGATCGTTTCCATGCAAGCCGTCGGCTCGAATTGCGGCGGGTCCATCCCGCAGCCGCCGTTCGTATCTTCGCCGCAGGGCTCGTTCTCGGGGATGCCCTCCGGCGGGCAGGTGACCGACTCGGAGGAAGCCTCCTCGATCGTGAGCGTGAACTCGGGGATGCAATCCGGCGAAGGCCACGTGTCAACGACGATGTAGTACGTGCCCATATCGAGGTGGAGGCCGTAGATAGTCGGCCACCCATGCGCGCCCTGAGTTGCGTAGGCGATGCACGATTCGCCCGGTGGGCAGGTGTCGTCGATCGCGAACCCGGTCCAGCCGGTTCCGATCGGATCGAGCGCGATGTCCACGTCCACCGGACTCAGCACGGTCAGTTCGTAGACGATGTCTTCGCCGCCGTCGTAGTTGCCGAGGCAGGTATCCTCGTAGTAGTTACCGCGGCCGCAGGTGGTATTGGTGTCGGTGTATGCTGGCCAGCCTGCGCCGAACGTGACCCCGATGGGATCCTCGCAGGAGTCACCGGGGCTCGGGCAGGTCGTCCCGTAGACCGCGAGCAACGCCGCGAGATCGGACAGATCGACGTCCCCGTCGCCGTCGAGGTCGCCGTCCTCGTAGCTCGCGCCCTGGGTTGTGCCGTAATTGCTGAGTAGCTGCGACAGATCGGCCAGATCGATGTCGTAATCCCCGTCAAGGTCTCCCGGGCAAGGTGGGTCGCCAAAGCTGTGCGCGGGACTGACGAACAGCAGCGCAAACAAAGCGACCAAGGCCATGGAGATCAAGCTTTGAGCCCAGGTCCGGCGTGTCATCATCTTCCCCTTGTTCTCATGCCACTTGCGCGAATTGCCACCCCTCTGCACATGATATACAAACTCGGGGTGCGATTGCCACCACAATAGCGGGCAATACGGGCAGTGGGGCCGGTAACGGGTTTGGTGGGCTGCTTCCGAGCCGAAGACCGTGCCGTCGGGTCTCCGTACCCGACGTGGTCGCGGGGGAGGCCTGATACCTGTCTCCGTCGGGCCCGGAGCCCCGACACTACATCCGTTACCCCAGCCTGCCAAATGTGTTATGCGCTTCGGCGGCGATTCAGACAACACAACGGCGGCCCGCGCAAGTACCGGCCGGCATTCCCGGGTGTGCGTTCGTTGTGGCGCTATGGACAAGTTGTCCCGTAGACCGCCAGCAGCGCGGCGAGGTCGGACAGATCCACGTCGCCGTCGCCGTTCAGGTCGCCGACTTCGTACTGCGCGGCACTGGTGATGCCGTAGTTCCAAAGCAACACAGCCAGATCGGACGTGTCAACGTCTCCGCTGCCGTCCAGGTCGCCGTCACACTGGTACTCGTACGCGCCCACGTCCACGATCGGCGGTCCCGGCACGCCGGGGTTGCCGCTGTCGGGTGTCCCGATCCGGTCGGCGAAGCGCAGGCGGCCGTCGAGGTCGATGGCAATCGGCTCGGTTGTATCCCCGTCGCCGTCGAGGTCGAGCGTGTCAGCCGGCACACCGTCGTTGTCACCGGCGTCGATGCAGGGCGAGTCAGGACTGAGCCGGTAATCGTGGACTTCGGCGCCAGCGAAGAGCGGATCGACGCCGATGTTGCCGGGGCCCCACCCGGCGAGCTGGTTCGGATCGGCATCCTGGATGTTGCTGTACGACGCCGTCAGATGCGGGCTACACGGACCGACGGGCGATTCGTACACGCCGTAGGCCAGGGTTCCGACGCCGGGTCCCTGCTCGGCCGAGTTGCCCCAGAGAATCGAGTTAGTGATCGTCGGGTTGGAAAGGCCGTAGAGGTCGATGGCGCCGCCACGAAAGCCGGCGACATTGGCGGCGATCGTGCAATCGGTGATCGTGGCCGCGCTCTCATAGCACGAGACGCCGCCGCCGATGCCGAACATGGGGCTGGGGGCCCGGTTCCCTGCGATCAAGCAGTTGGTGATCGTCGGGCTGCAGCCGTACATCGAGCAAACGGCGCCGCCAAACATCGTCGACTGACTTCCGATGATCCGGCAGTTGGCGATGGTCGGACTGCTGAAGTCTCGGCAGAACACGGCGCCGCCGTGGCCGGCATATCCGTTCACAATGCTGAACCCGGCGACGAGCGACCGCGTGGTCTCGCCGTTGATGAAGCGGAAGCCCCGCCGGGCGTGCTCGCAGTCGATGACGCAGTTGTCCGGGCCGTTCGTCGAGCGGAGCGTGAGGATCCGGCCGCGGAAGTTGAGCCCCCAGGTGCTGTGGCCGGTATAAGTGCCATCGGCCACGAGTACGACGTCCTGCTCGTAATAATCCGCCAGGTTGATGGCGGCCTGGATCGTCGCCTTGGGACCGTGCTGGCCGTCCCATGCCGGTGCCAGTCCGTCCCAGTCATCGTCGCCGGCGGTGTCCACGTAGTACGTGGTCGGGCTGCGCAGTGGGTCGCGATGGCGGGTGTACTCGTCGAGGCTGACCAGCCCGTCGCCATCGTCATCCGCCTCGGGGTCTCCGGCCGTCGGCGAGCCGAAGTAAAGCTGCTCCCACCAGTCGGGCAGCCCCTCGGCGTCGGTATCGAGGAACTCGTCGGCACCGATGTCGGCCCGACCATTGGCGACGCGCGGCTCACCGTCCGTGTCGGCTTGGCCGGCGTAGTCGCTATTGGGGTCGCCGGCGTCAACACAGGGTGAGTCGACCAGCAAATGTGCATCGGCCTGGACGAACGAGGGGTCGGCGTCGATGTTCCCAGGGCCCCAGTTGAGCGTGCAGGTGTTGGGATCGAGGCACCAGACCGTATCTTCGCCACCCTGGATGTCGCTGTACGAAACCGTCAACGAGGAGTTGCCGAACAGGCCGAAGTGCGCCTGGAAGCTGTCCCAGATGATGGAGTTGGTGATCGCCACGCTTGAGTTGGTGGCGTGGATGGTGATGCTGGGGCCGCCCCAGCCGGTGTTGCGTACGATCGTGCAATTCGCGATCGTCACGCTGCTGTTGTTGGCGAGCTCTATGTTGCCGTACCAGTACGAGCGCGCCGCGTTCGCCAGGATCATGCAGTTGGTGAAGGTCAGGTCGCTGTGGCCGCAGTAGATCGCGCCGCCGCAGGACTGGGCCGCGTTCCCGGAGATAGTACAGTTGGCAAAGGTCGGGTGGCTGTTGGCCATGCAATAGACGGCGCCACCATAGCCGTCGGCGCTGTTCTCGGCGATGGTCGAGCTGATGATCGTGGGGTTGCAATACTCGCGGCAGTAGATCCCCCCGCCGCCCCCGGAAACCGCGTTATCGCTGATCCGGCAATTGATGAGCGTGGGACTGCAGTGGTCGTTGCAGTACACCCCGGCACCGACGTAGCCCTCGTGGCCGCTGATGGTGCAATTGGCGATCGTCGGGCTGCTGCTGTTCACGCAGTATACGCCGCCGCCGAGCGTGGCGTTCCCGTTGATTATCGCGAATCCATCGATCACGGCGTCGGTGGTCGCCCCGCTGTCGAAGCAGAACCCGCGCCCGCTACCCGCGCAGTCGATGATACAGTCGTCGGGGCCGGTCTCGGAGCGGACGGTGATCAGCTTGCCGCCGAAGTCGAGGTTCTTGTTGCCGTCACCGGTGTACGTCCCGTCGCAGACGACGACCTCGTCGCCATTGGCGGCTGCATCGATTCCCTCCTGGATGGTCAGGAAGTCCCCGCTGCCGTCCCAGCAGACCGTGATCGGGTCGGCGCTGGCCGCTGTCGCCCAGCCGGTGCCCACGAGCAAGACGATGAGCGTGCGAGCAGAAACAAAGCGGCGCATGAATGATCCTCTTCACCCAGCCTCATCGCGCCGAGCGGCGCCTCCTCGGGGCCGCGACGTGATGCGACCATTTCAGGATACCGAGCGCCCCCCGCCGGAGGCAACGAGAATGTTGAAAGCGCCTGTCAGAACTCTGTAGGACAGGCCTCTGGCCGGTCGATCGACTTGTGGTCCGCACGGCGGACCCTACTCAATTTCGGGCCGCTACGGACAGGTGGTCCCGTAGACGGCCAGCAGCGCGGACAGATCGGACAGGTCGACGTCGCCGTCGCCGTCGAGGTCGCCGTCTTCGTACTCTGCGCCACTGGTTATCCCATAGTGAGCCAGCAGTTGCGACAGGTCGGACAGATCGACGTCTCCGTCGCCGTCGAGGTCGCCGGGGCAGGGTGTGCCCAGGTCGACCGCCCAGATTTCGACATCGTCGATATTCCAACCCGGGTAGGTGGTCGAACTGTCGGTCGTCCCCATCGTCCAGCGGATGTAGACCGTCGGCTGATCGTCGGCGACCGTCGAGATGTCGTACGCCTGCGGGCTCCACGACGAATCGGAAGTCGTGCTGTTGGGGTTCTCCCAGATCTGCGTCCAGTTGGCGCCGTCGTTCGAGACCGCGATCCGGGCGTGATCGAACACGCTGCGTTCGACGCCCAGCCAGCGCTCAAAGCGCAGCTCGACCTCGACCAGGTCGGTGCAGTCGATCGCGGTCGTGGTCAGGTGGTAGGCGGGCATGTTGTTGGTGTAATCGCCGGCGAGGTTGTAGCCATAGACGTTATCGCCGGTGTAGCCGGAGTCGGGGTCGCCATAGTGGCTCCCGCCGCCGGTCGGCTGGCCGAAGGCCCAGTTGCCTTCGACGCTCCAGCCGGGATCGCTATCCATCGGGAAGCTGTGCTGCAACGTCATCGCGTCCACGTCGAGCGACACGGGACGTTCGGTGTCACCTTCGTGATCGGTCAGGTTCGTGAAGTAAACTGTGTCCTCGTGCAGCCCGTGGCCGAGCTGGTTGGCCTCCTCATTGAGCGAGACGGTCACCTCCACCGACGAACCGCCCGGAATCGTCCCGGTCGCGTTCGTGAGCGTCAGCCACGAGACCGAGTTCGTGACGCTGTAGTCGATCGGCGAGTCGCTGAAGTTCTCGAGCGTGTAGACGATGCTGTCGGGCGTAAACGGTCCACCCGCCGGCCCCGCGGACACCAGCCCGTCGTCGGGTCTGACCATCATTCCCCGCGCCGGCACAGGTATGTGCATCACGATGCAGTGGATCGCGCCGGCGGCCTGGATGATGTCGCCGCAGTAGAGCTGGCTGACGTCGTGGTCCGGGAAGGCCTCTTCAAACACCGCCAGGGCCTGGTTGTCCTGCGTGACCCACGAGCCGCCGAACCGCGACACGAACACCAGGTTGTTGATGATGAGGGAGTTGGTGTACGTATAGTGCGTCCCGCCTGAGCTCCAGCCCGGCGTGCGGTAAACCGTGTAGCCACGCGCGATCAGGTCCGCGGTGGCGTCCTCGGTGATCGTGTACGGCTGGCCGTCGGAGGGTGAGTACTGGCCGATGATGATCTCCCAGTCGTCCACCGGGAGCATCCACATGTCGATGTGCCGGGTCGAGTCGTACGAGCTGGGGAAGCCGGGGTAGATCGTCAGGTCGACGTTCTGGTAATCGGCGAACAGGTCGATCACGTCCTGCTCGCTCAGCCCGCCGTTTTCCGCGAGGATCAGGCTGGTCATGAAGGCGTCGCCGTTCGCGAACAGGTGGAAGTTCCCGCCGCCGTGAACCAGCGGGATGTCGTACTGCGGCTGGTCCCACAGCACGCTGAGGTAATCGTTCAGCAGGTTGTCGTTCGGGCGTGGGCGGTTGTAGGTGTGGTCGATGATCGCCCGCTCGCCGTCCTCGTAGATGTAGCGCGGGCCGTAGTCGCGGAGCCAGACCGTGTCGGTCGTGCGGACGATGAACTCGACGCGGCTCATGTCGGCCCCGGCGCTGGAGAGCGTCCCGTAAACGCTGCTCTGCTCCGAGGTAGTGTCGACCACCACGAAGACTTTCGCCTCCGGGTCGCCCGAGGTGATCCCGACCGTCAGGCTTGTCAGGAGCGACGTGTAGCCCTCCCAGGCGATCAGCAACCCCTCCATCGGGTCGTACTCGGGAACGCAGTAGATACTACCACTGGGGGGCTCGCGCAGCCCACGCCCTACATCTAGTGGGTGTTCCTTCAGATATGCCTGCTCGACATCGGTCAGGCCAGCCGGAATCTGGGCACCTTCCGGATAAACGAGCCCCGCCGGCGTCCGGATCGGCTCATCCTGGGCCAACGCGGGAGCGCCGACAGAAACGCCCAGCACACCCATAAACAAGGTCATCAGCAGTGCGAACCGAGACATCTTTTCCTCCAAGGCTTTAGCAAGGGTGCAGACAGCTTCCCACTCATCAAAGATAGCGATTCGCGCTCGGCGTCTCAAGACAATTCCGCCATGCAGGGCCACGCAAACGGCCCTGTCTGTTCTGCCCTCTCAGTCATTCTGGTCCGCGGATTCGAGATACTCCAGTCGGTCCGCCAACCAGCGAGCTTCATCCACAAAACCCACCTCCTTGCAGAACTCGTGCAGCCGGCGATAGCGCTCGACGACGTCGAAGCCGACGCTGTGGTGCAGCTTCCGCAGGTCCACGGGGCACAGGTGCAGCGGCCGGGCGTCGGATTCGCCCAGGTGATTCGAGCCGTTCATCAGGCAACTGAAGTGGATGCAGTGCTGGATGCCGAACATGTGGCCGGTCTCGTGCGCCAGCACCTTGCAGCTCCGCCGCAGCATGAGCTGCTCCCTGCTGGGTGGCACGGTCAAGCTTCGCTTGGCCGTGTCGTCGTCGCTGGTGGGTGCCACGGTCAAGCTTCGCTTGGCCGTGTCTTCGTCGCCGTGGAAACGCGGGTCGTAGCGGGCGAAGCTGTAGACGCCGACCCGGTGTTGCAGCGAGGCCTGCCCAAAGACGAAGTTCCACGACGGGTCCGGGTACAGGTCGACCATCGTGATCCCGAGCAGTGCGAACGCATCATCCGGCAGCTTCTCGCGCAACAGGCGCAGAATGTCGACCGTCAGCAGTTGCGTGTTGCCGGTGAACTGGTTTCGGCGGGTCGTGATGCCGGCCTGCGCGATGTTCAGCGCCGGCAGAACCTGGACGTCCATCATGAAGAATGCCGATGCGAACCGCTGCAACCGTTCCAGCGGCGGACTCTTCCCCTCCGCAAACTCGCCCAGCGGCAGCAGGTAGATCTTGTTCCGTTTTTCGTCCGGCCGATGCGCCTTCGACTGCACGAACTCCTCGAACGTCTGCCCCGGCTCGGGATGATTCGCCAGCCAGTCGTGCGGCCCCGGCTCCGGAATCGGCTCGAAACCATCCCCGGGCGTCAGGGCCCACCGGAGCGTCTCCGGCAGCCGGTTGGTCGATCCGATCGCGGCCAGCCGTTCTTTTTGTTCCGGCGGTTTGAATTGCATACCGGCCCCCACCAAGAGCAAGACCAACACTGGCACAGCGCGTGTACACATCGTCCTGTGCGGATGATAGCGGCTACTCGTCGTCCTTTTTCAGAAACGTCATCCGACTGCGGTCCTTGACGACGCCGGGGAAGCGGAGGGCGCGGCTGTGCATGACGCACCAGACGCCGGGGGCCAGCAGGCCGGCGGCGAACAGCGCTTCGGTGACGTTCTGGACGGCGTCGGTGTCGCGGAACTCGTACGGGCGGATCGCCCCAGTCAGGATGATCGGCCGGTCCAGGTCCGGCAGGTGGGCGTGCAGGTGCTCGCCCGTCTCGGCGAGCGTGTCCGTGCCGTGGATCACGATGACCGCGTCGTTCTGAGCGGCGGCGGCCTTGACCGCGTACAGAATCGTCTCGCGGTCCTTGTCGTTCATCTCGAGCGAGTCCTTCGACATGACCGGGACGTGGCGAATGTCGAGCTCGTAGTGCCGCAGGCTGCGCACGATGTGCTCGAGCACCGAGCCGACGTTGGCGAGCGTCCCATCAGACTCGTTGTAGGTCTTGTCGATCGTCCCGCCGGTTGTAAGGATCGCAACTCGCATCGGAAGCTCGCCTGTGCGGAAACAGCCCTACGCCTCGTCCGCGGGCACGACCTCCGGGGGCAGCCGGCCGGTCACGAATTGGCAGAGTTCGCCGACGACCTTCAAAGCCTCCTGCACCTGTTCCACCGATGGATCCGGCGCGCCGGGATAGCGAAAGCGAACGGCGAATGCGCTTAACGGGGCCACGCTTGCTAGGAGCCCACCGAACGTCGCGTCCACCTCCGCACAGGCGAGAACGAGATCTCTGAGATCGTGGGTTTTCTCGAACTCCCGCTCCCGCCAGACGAGGAAAGCCTTCAGCAGTTTTTCTGCTGCCTGCTGGCAATGGAATGCGGCAGCGTCCGTAATGGCCGGTTGCTGGGCCAATCCCGCCTCAGCCATTCGCCGATCATGCGATGCCTTACGCAGCCACTCCCGCACTTCGGCCAGATCAGGCGGCATAAACTACCTTTCCTTTAAGCTTCACTGTGCGCTCAAAAGAAACGGAAAGCGCGGCACGGCGCTCGAACTCAGCCCGCGTATACACCTGCACGTCGATGGGATGTCGGATGTTTCCAAGCGCTCGATAAGCGATGGCGTCGCGCGCATATGCGTCCAGCGGGCTGTCTTCCACGACCACGAGCAAATCGATGTCGCTGTACGACTCTGGCGTGCCGTAGGCGTACGAGCCGAAGAAGTAGATCGCCACCGGGTCGAGCGCGTCGCGCAGTCGGCGAACGATCTCGTCCAGCTTCTGCTCCAGCTCTTCGGGGCTCAGGATCGGCATCCACGATCTCCGCCTCACCATAGGCA